>JAYOII010000160.1:0-950 GCA_038118685.1 Opitutia bacterium | reverse complement strand
CTTCGACTTGGATGGTTTCTCTCGCATTCCGGTCTTGCGCGGAGGAAGAGTAAAACCCATCGACAGCGTGGCTCGAAACACCTTGTTGGTTTTGCGAAACAAACGGACGGCCTTGGATGAAAAGGACGTAAAAGTGCCCGCAGTCGAATGGCTCGCGGACGTTTTGTTTTCCCCCGAGAAAGCAGATGGTCTCAAGACCTTTTTGATCGACCACGATCAGGTTCTTGGTCTTCTGGGCAAAAAACTTGCCAGCGACGGGAAGCATTTTTCATACACCGATCTCGAGCCTCATCTTGCCGAAATCGAGTCGAGCGCAAGGGAAGCAGGTCAAATCGAACGAGAGAAACAAGATAGCTTCCAACAAAACGTCATCGAATTATATCGCGGCCTTTTGCTCTACCGCAAACTCAAGAACACCTTGGCTCCTCCACCCGTTCCTGCAGAAAGCTCTGAAACGCTCGACCAAATTGGGGTGGCCGAGTTCTTTTTCGACCCGGAAAAAGATTCGGACCGCACCGCCGAGTACCAACGTTTCCGTACCTTGACCGCAGTCGTTGCCGAAGACCCCTCGTTGATTGAAATGGGGAGCTCGGAATTTGCCAAGGTCGTTTTTTTCCTCGACCACTATTCCCGGGCCAACATGTGGTCGGAATTCTTTCCTATTCCTCCTCAAGCAAAAGATCCTCTCAAAAAATGGCTCACCGTGGGACAATCCTTAGTCGGCGAGGAGCCTCTTGATTCTCAGGAAAAACGCAACATGGATCCTCGGGTGTTCATTTCGACTCTCCGAGAGTTGGTTTCTCTGGCACCCGATGAGTTGAGAAAACGGCTAAGTTCAATCCGGGAAACCCAGAAAATGAACCCCACGGCGCTCTTTGCCGCTCAATACGCCGAGGCAATCAAACTGCGTCGCGAGGTAGACCCGATCATCGGACTATATGAAAAACTCG
>JAYOII010000159.1:0-7193 GCA_038118685.1 Opitutia bacterium | reverse complement strand
ACGCGCTCTCGAAGGTTCTCGAGGAGGTGATGCTTGAGCAATACTATACCCAATACGATCTCAATGGTTGTTGCTTGAGAGCTCCATGGATTATGGAGAAGGACGACTTCAAGTATTCTCTTTCCTTCGGCAAGAACGTCTTCGGAGGACCCGTATGGCGTGACTTGGTCCCCCCGGAAGAGGCCTTATCCTACGAATCCTCCGGAACCATACCGGTGATGCTTGACCCCGAGGGCAGGCCGGTAAAGAGAAATTTCGTTCACGTGGAAGATTTGGTTTCCGCTATTCTTCTCTCGATCGACCACCCCAAAGCCCGACAGCAACTTTTCAACGTCTGCATGGACGAACCGGTCGACTACCGCAAGGCGGCTGACTACCTTAAGGAAACTCAAGGGCTTCCCTCGGTTGACGTCAAAACGCAGTACCAAAGTACTTGGCTGGACAACAACAAGGCCAAATTCCTCCTCGACTGGAAGCCCAAAATTGATTTGAAAGAACTCATAGACAAATCATGGAGCTATGACCGGTCCAAGGACGACCCAAGAAAGATCTGGTATCCAGGCTAACCAAGAAATAACTATTCCATCATTAACAAAACCACCAATAATGAATAAACTAACCGTTCTTGCCGCGTTTGTATTTGCTCTCGTAGTCTCCGAAGCAAAAACCGAAAAAAGCCCGGATCCGGAAAATTTGCTCACCCTTGAACTTGAGAGCGGGCTTGTCGTGATCGAGTTGTTCCCCGAAGACGCGCCCAATCACGTCAAGCGGATCAAGGAGCTTGCAAGGGAAGGCAAATACGATGGGGTGACCTTTCATCGCGTGATTGACGGATTCATGGCTCAAACCGGGGACGTTGAGTTCGGAAATTCCAAAAATTACAACGCCGGCAGAGTTGGTACCGGAGGATCCGACAAGCCTGACTTGAAAGCCGAGTTCAACAAGAGAAAACACGTCCGGGGAACTTGCTCCATGGCCCGTTCGAGATCTCCCCACAGCGCCAACAGTCAATTTTTTATCTGTTTTGAAAGAAAGGCCCATCTTGACGGACAATACACCGTTTGGGGTCAGGTCATCGAAGGAATGGACAAGGTTGAAAAGATCAAGCGCGGCAGCCCTTTTAGTGGTTCGGTCGCAAACCCCGACATCATGAAGAAAGTATCAATCGGCAACAGCAAAGCCGAAACAAAAAAACAATGACTGAAGACAATACTGAAAATTTACTCACCATTGAACTCAAGGACGGGACGGTCGAAATCGAACTGTTCCCCGAAGACGCCCCCAAGCACGTGGAGCGAATTATTGAGCTTGCTCAAGAAGGCCTCTATAACGGCGTTACCTTCCATCGGGTAATGGAAGGGTTCATGGCTCAAACCGGCGACGTTAAATTCGGAAACTACTATGATTACGATGAGAACAAAGTCGGAACCGGTGGTTCGGACAAACCCGACTTGCCAGCTGAGTTCAATGAGAGAAAGCATGTCCGGGGCACCTGCTCGATGGCAAGATCCTCCATGCCGAACAGCGCCAACAGTCAATTCTTTATCTGTTTCGATACCGCTGATTTTCTCGATGGAGATTACACTGTTTGGGGTCAAGTGATCTCAGGCATGGAACATGTCGACAAAATCAAGCGCGGAGCATCCGGAAGCGGTTCGGTGACCGATCCCGACTTCATGAGCAAAGTGTTCCCGGGAAAACGCGAAGGGGATTGAACTGCACCTGCGGGAGGAAGCAAAGGTCACCTTCAGAAGCGCAAGGCAACACCCATCCTTGACTGGCTTTCAGTCAAAGAGCGGGGCCGGTAATTTCCTTGCAGTCCATGTGGTAGAGACCCACGAAAAACTCCTCGTCCCAGCGTTCCTCCACCGTCAGCGTTCCGGTAACCCGAATGATCTGATCCATCAGGACCTCGACTCCCTTTGAGGCAGTCACCACCACCCAGCCATTGGCCTCCGGTGACTTGCCGAAGCAACAGCTCATCTGATCGGGAAGAAGCAGAAATTCCTTCACCTTGTTGTTTTCATCGACCACGGTTGGTATCATGAACCCCTCTACGGCCACCTTTGCTCCCGATTTTTCCCTCAACCTCGAAGGCACTCTCTTGGCATAAGCGGAAAAATCGAAGTCTTTCCCATCTGCCTCCCATTCGACCAGATACTCGAAATTCGTCAGGTCTCGAAAAGCCAAAGGCTTGTAAACACTTCCTTCCTCGAGTGGCGGGAGTTGTTCCGAGATGGCAGGTGCCTGGGGCTCGGTTTGTTCCTCCGGCAAAGGACGGGGTTTTCCTTTCACGACCATGCCCTCCTCGATAATCTCCGATCCGTCTTCGGTGGCTTGAGCTGCGTTCGCTTGAGGCGGATCCGTGTTCCAACCGGCCGCGTTTCCTTTGCCTTTTTCACTGAACTGGCGGGCAAAGCTCAAGTAAGCGGGAATGGTTTGACTGAGAAAGTAATTAATATTGGTCGTAGCCGGCCATGCCAAGGTTACCTGGCCATCTTGCTTGTTGTATTTCATGTTGAGCGTAAAGCCGGCTCTTCCGGTTACGGAGAGAAGAACTGCGTTGATGAATTGAGAAGACTCCGCGTCACCTCCTTCCATTTGTTGAATCCCTTTGACGGGGATCCAGATCGCGTTGTCGGAAGGTGTTCCCGTAGGCTCCAATACTCCGACCACGACGTAGGTATCCTGCTGCCGGCTTCCCTCATCGAAAGCCAGCCCATGGTAAGGATGAAACTCATACCCCTTCGACAAACCCAAACGCCGAGCAACATGGCTCCCCACCAAAGCTTCTTTGCCGCCTTCCGTGAAAATACGGCCTCCCACTTGGACTTCGTATTTTTTTCCTTTGCTCCATTCGTGCTCCTCGAACATTTCAGGCAAGGTTCCAACCAAACGATAACCTTTGTAATTATATCCAACTGCGATGGGATAAGCTTCTTCGACCCCCGCTAGGTCCCGAATCTCTTCGTACTGGGCCCACGACAAAAGTCCTGCGGGTGATCCCATGTGGAACATGGAATTGATAATCAAATCGATTGGAGAACCTCGGGGTCCCAAAACGGCATTGAATCCACCCGTCAAAAGCTCAACATCGGTTTTGTCGGCAAATTCTCTGATTTCGGACGAAACGATTTTCCAACCGTCCACCTCCACGGCCTTGCCTGTCGGCGGAGATTCCAAAGGCGTCTCAATAGGCTCCCCTACCGGAGGAGGTTCCAAGGATACTTGCTTGTTGGAATCCTGTCCGCAGGAAATCAAAAGGCAGGTGAGGGCAAAAATTGCAAGAGTTGTGGTTTCGGTCTTCATGACGCCAAGGTTTTACCAATTTTCTAGCTATAAAACATTTGCCTGCCGAATTCAAGACTTCGGACTCAGGTTGTCGGAAAGGCTGGTACGGTATGCCTGAAGAGCGGGAATCAAGCCGCTTGCAAATCCGATGAGAAAAATTCCAAGCACTAAAACCAAAAGAGGAAAAAAGGGTTCGACCGCGGGCCACAAGGCTTCATACCCCTCCTCTTCGACCAGATCCCAAAAGGATTGCCGTTCGTTCTCCTGAGGAAACGTGACCAAGGACAAAGGATCCATCACGACACCCGTCTTTTCGCGAATCAAACGGGCCGCTGTGAAGCCGATGCCCCAATAGGCAAGAAAGGCCCCAAGTAGCCCCGCCAAGGACAAAAACAAGGACTGGGCAAGCACCACGCAGGTAACCACCAAACGGCTCGCCCCCAAACATCGGATAATCGCATATTCCCGCTTTTTTTCATTCATCACCGTGCGCAAGGTGGCGAAAATAATAAGAGCTCCGACCAAGGCCACGAAGAAAGACACCAAAGCCAGTATATCCTCAAACCATGACAAGCGGTCAAAAAAAGATGCCAAAGTGGTCGCGACCGGCCAAGCCAAAGTAGCTTGGTTGCCCTGCTTGTTGTACTTCATGTCGAGTTGAAAGCCAGCCGCGCCCTTGAGAGACAAGAGCACCGCGCTAACGGATTGGGCGGCGGCCGGATCATGCCCTTCCATTTGCTGAATCCCTTTGATTGGAATCCATATCACCTTGTCGGAAGGAGTCCCCGTAGGCTCCAGTAGCCCAACCACGACGTAAATATCCTCGTGACGGCTGTTCTCATCAAAATTCAAACCATGGTAAGGATGAAACTTACTGCCGACGGACAATCCCAGTTTACGGGCTGCAAAATCACCCACCAATGCTTCCTTTGCATTGTCGGTGAAGATTCGCCCTCCTTGTCGCACCTCGTATTTTCTTCCTTTCTTCCATTCGTGATTCAGGAACAACTCGGGCAAAGTTCCAACCAGACGATAGCCATGATAATTGTCTCCGACGGCGATTGGGTACGCTTCTCTCACCCCTCTGGTTTTGCGAATCAACTCGTACTGTTCCCAAGACAAATTCCCAGGCGATGCCTCCAAATGAAACATGGCATTAAGAATAAGTTGAAGTTTCGACCCACGGGCTCCGAGAACTGCGTTGAAGCCACCCGAAGAATTGTTGAAGGCTTTTTGCGTCTCCTCCTTGATTTTCCAAGTGCTCAAAAACAGACCTCCGGCCATTGATATGGTAAATATGGCGACAAAGGAGGAAAAGGCATGTTGCTTCAGGCCTCTCCAGGCAAGCAATGCAATCACGGCAAAAGGGGACTTGAACATCTTTCTATTCGTTCTACGTACTGACAGAAACCTGATTGAGATCTTCCCACCTGAATTGATGTTCGAAGGATTCGATTACCTTCTGCTCGTGGCTGACGAGCAAAAGAGAACTGCCGTTTTCACGACACAGCTCCCTGAGAAGGGAAAGCGCCTTTTGGCCGTTTTTCGGATCAAGGTTCCCGGTTGGTTCATCCGCAAGAACCAGTTTGGGTTGATTGGCCAACGCCCTTGCCAAAGCCACTCTTTGCTGCTGACCAATGGAAAGCTGCCGAGGATAATAATCCGCTCTCGGGGACAACCCCACCCGGTCCAGCAAATCCTTGGCCCAAGCCTTTTTTACCTTTCCCGCAAAAGACGTCGCAAGCAGTACGTTCTCCAGACAAGTGAAACCTTGGAGCAGGTTGAATGATTGAAAAACATAGCCAATCGATTCGGCCCGCAAGCGGTCTCTTGCTCCCTCGCTCATTCCGGAAACTTCCTTCCCGTCCAGAATAATGGATCCTTCGTCCGGCTTAAGAATGCCGGCCAGCAGGTGAAGGAAAGTCGTTTTGCCCGACCCGCTCTCGCCTTTCATCGCGCAAAGAGTCTTGGATTTCAGAGAAAAATGCTTCAAGTCCACAATCAAAGACTCCCCTCCTCCTGGTGAAGGAAAACTCTTTCGTAAATGCTTTGCTTCCAAAAAGGACATATTCGTTCCCACTCATCGCAACCGATCAAGGTAAACTTGGCAAGTCGGATGGTCCCGCAAAAGGAGAATTTCCGACCCCTTGATAACGAGGCAAACATGGACCGGATTAGAGATGTCGGCAATTTTTTTGGACTTGCATTTGTAGTGCATTTAAGTGATATAACTTTTGTGGTGTGTTTTGGATCATTGGGCGGGTAATGGCGAACGCGACAAAGTGGGGAGTCATTCCATATCGCTTCCTAGAGGAAGGGGGAGTGGAAGTATTGCTCATTACCACGAAAAGCAAATCCTGGGGGTTGCCCAAAGGAAATATGATCCGCAGACTCGGACCAACCCGCACAGCCATGGTCGAGGCCTATGAGGAAGCGGGCATAGCCGGTAAAGTGAACAAGAAAAAGATTCAATGCATGCACAAGAACACATGCCTTAACTTGTATCCCATGTTCGTTACGAAAGTTTATTCAAGTTGGCCCGAGGAGTCCAAAAGATCCCGAAAATGGGTCAAATTGTCGGAGGCGATCAGGATCATTGGCCGCAAGGAATTGAAAAAGACCTTGAGCGGATTCTCCCCTTTGGAAACTTCTACCTGAACGGGTACCTTTATGCTTCTCGAGCGAAAATTTCATTAGCAGGTTGCAAATTCATTTTATTCCCTTTGCTTCTTTGAATATGAGACTTCCGACGACGCTTGTTGTCTCGATTCTTCCAAACCCTTCGTGAAACCTTTCAACCCAGAGGAGATCAAGACCTTTCGCGCTCCTAAATACGGAGGGGTGACGCTATCGCTTCTTTCGATGTTCGTCCTTGCCTCGATGATCGTGGTTTGGAACAAAATTGGAGAACAAGGACAGGAGCAATTCAACCAATCGATACGCGTACGTTGCGATGAATCGATTGCCATTCCGGTCAAAGAATGCGCCGAACAATTCGAACGGGAGATGAAGATCAAAGTGTCCATCCACCCGACGGCCGGTCTTGATCAAAACGGATCCAAGGCAAAGGGAACGGTGAACGGAGACGCATATGACCTTGATCTCTTCACCGGAAAAGCCAATGGGCAAGATCTCTCCCTGAATCAAGTGCCCTGCGCCTTCCGTTCGATTGTATTCGCCACTCGGAAGGATTTTTCCCCCGAGATGACCGAGCTCGAAGAGGTTTTTCAAAACAACCTGGCCTTTTCCAGTTCCCCCGGCTCAGCCAAAGACGGAAGGCTTTTGGAACTCTGCCTTGGAAAGACAAGCTGGTGGCGGAAAGTTCTTTCCAAAAGAGCGAAAACTTATCCCTCTTCCAGCGCGCTTGCTTTGGAAGTGGCTTCGGGAAAGAATTTGGACGGGGCGTTCATGTGGGATTTCTCGGCGCGAAACTTCGATTTGAAAATTCATCGTATCAGGGAACTCGAATCGGCATCGCAAACCCTGTTTGCAAGAACGAGCGACTCAGCTCAAAACCGCCTCTCCGCCTTACAATTCGCCCGTTTCCTCGCCGCCCCCACCAGAGGGCAGTTTTATTTTGCAAAAGCAGGCTTCGTTGGAGTCAACGGGGACGCATGGGCTGAAAAACCTTTTCTTTACGTTTATTGCGCAAAGCCCGTTGAGGGTTTCATTCTCGATGAGTTTGAGCGCTTTGAAAGCGAAGCTCTCGTTTCCATTGAGCGGCATTTTCTCAAGGAGGAAAAAATGGCGCTGTCCCTCAGCCTTATTGCTCAAAGCAAAGCCAAAAAAGCTCTCCCTGATTTGGTGTTCGGTTTGCCCCAAAATCAAAATGCTCAAATGCCGACTCAATACCAAAAGTCATCCGAAACTCTATTGATCAACGGCGCCAAAATTTCCGTACA
>JAYOII010000158.1:0-7250 GCA_038118685.1 Opitutia bacterium | reverse complement strand
CCGTCTTCAAGGAATCTTCGGGCTTTGGCCAACTGTTCCTTGTCGCGTATGCCCATAAGGTTCGGGTTGTGGGTGCGAAAGGTTTGCATCGTGGTATTGGCATCCTCTCCATCCTGGTCTTCGACAAACCCCGCATTCAGGTTCCAGTCATACGCGGATTGGATGCTGGCCATTGCAGAAAGGATTTTTACCATCGATCTGAGAACGAGGACATCGGCATAGTCGACCGAGATGATTTCCTCCGTACCGGTGAATTCGGGTTTCAGAGTAATCACGCTGTTCAAGGGAATCCGGGCGAAGTGCGATTCGCTTTCCACAAGAGCGGGAATGATCCCCTCCTCCATGTGATTGGCAAGCAAACTGGAATTGAAATCTCGATTCAGTTCGAAGGAAAAGTTGCCGGCAATGGAGGAGTCGGCCAAGGTGAATGACCGAATGCTGGGCTCTACGCCCAAGTAAATCAGAAATTCCTTGAGTCCGTGCTTCTGATTTGATTCCGCAATGTTGAAAAAAATATGGATCCCTTGAAGCAAGTTGGCCAGAGGATCGTTGGGGTTCTCCAAGAGTATTTTGTCCACTCGGGAAATCTCTGAGTCCAAATTTTGCGCTGCCTTGGGAATTTGCATGTCGTAATGAACCGCAGGGTCAGTGCTCCACGGTTCCATCATGATGAAACTTACTGCATCGAGATGCAATTTCCCCCGTCCATTGTCCTCAACGTAAAGACCGGACTCAATCTTGGTTTTGCGATTTCCTTCCACCAAGTTCTTGAGTGTTTCTATTTGCAGGGAACTGTTCGAGCCTTCGGTAAGATCGAGGTAATTCGCTTCCAGGATAAGAGAATGCAGTTCGGTGAAGTTGGCTGAAACAAGAAAATCAAGATTCTTCAGAGAACAATCCGAGAGATCGAGAATTCGCAATTCGGAGAGAGTGGAAATACCGGAGAAGTCTGGGCTCCTCGCTCCGTAAACATAAAGGTATCTGAGCGAGTCGACTTCCCAAAGGGGGGCAAAGTTCGAAATGCCGGAGGCGTTCCAAATTTCCAACGATCGCAGATTGGTGAAGTGTCGCAAATCATTCAGGTTCCTGACCCGATCCTCTCCGTCTTCGTCCAACCAAAGAAAGGTGATGCCATCAAGGTGGTTTTGGGTGATCGGTTGGTCATTTCCCAGTCCCGACCATTGAAGTCTTTCGCGAACGGTCGCCTCGAAGGCGGGGTCTTCGAAGATGATGTCCGTGGAGTCTTGGGCAATGCCAACCGATAAGGAAAAAAGGAAAGCAATGATTGCCGAGAAGGGGGATGAATTTTTCATGGGGTACGAGAACTTCGGACGGGTTATGGCGAAACGGACTAAATCAGGGTTGATTGGAAAGGGGAACGGAAAAGGAAGGATTATGACCACTGCCTGTGGTCATAAGGAGGCTGTTTGCGGAAGGATCGGTGGTAATGGAAACACTCTCGAATTCTTCGGACAGAGTGCCATGTACAAGCTTGGCCGATCCCCAAATTCTCAAAGAACCATCCGCGGTGAACTTTCCCTTTTGTCCCTCAATTCGTATGATCGACTTGGGGCTTCGAATAATCAAATTGATGGGTTCGGCCACGGCGTAACGGATGCCTCGTTGTGAAGACACTTTTTCAAAGAGAGATGAAATTTTCTCACTGTCGATATAGTTGGCATCCATCTCGATCTTGAGATCCTTGATCTTGAGCAAAGCGAGATTCATCGTGAGGAATCCGAGTTTTTTGTTTTCGGAGACCGCGTCTTGGTAACTCACCTTCAAAAAACGTCTCCCTGTTTCCTCATGAAAAAAATTGAGCTTGAGTCCATGGAAATCCTTTACCGAAGGAGGAGAGTTTCCATGCAGGCGGAGCGGTTCAATTGCGATGAGGCAAACCAATGGGGCGAAGATAAGGCTTCTTTTGACAAGGGTCGGCCAAACGTTCGTTGATAACTGGGTCAAGGTGGATTTCAAAGCAGATACAATCCTTTGGTCCACATTGGGATAATGCAAGCCGACATTTGCCTGTCAGTTGCTTGACCGCGACCTCGCGGAAATTGATCTTTCTTAAAACTCGACCTGATTGGTTCCGTAATTGAAAAAGATGCCTTTGCCTTTGGAGACTCCCAACATGTACAACCAGGAACCTTGATCTGCCTGATAGATGTATGGATACAAGTCCTGAGTCGACCAGAACCACCTGCGTTCCTGACTGTAAGCCCAAATGCCGTCTTTCCCGTCCGAAGACAAATAAAGATAACCGTGGATTCTGTGGTAAATCCATCCATTTCCATGCTCCAAGAATTGGCCGAACCAACTGCTCGTTCTCCAACCGCCTGCTCCTTCCGTCGTGCCCTTTTTGATAATGGACAGAGCTTTCGCTTGCAGGTCGCTGCCGGAATGAGAATCAAGGAAGATCTCGATTCTCCGAACAGGTCCCTCGGAAACTCCTCCCTTGGTTTCGGCGAAGGAGCGGACGTAATAAATCCCCCCTTTGGAAACAGGGTAGCTGTGAGAGAATGAGCCGTATTGAGTTTGAACAAGGAAGAGTTTCGTGGACGAATTTGGATTCGTTGAGAATTCTTGAAACGAAGGATACCCGTCTTGTGAAACAAGAAATCCTGCACGAATTATTGAGGAACCATCACCTTCCAAAAGGGATCCGGTCATGATCAACGTGTTGCCTTGAACTTGAGCCGGATAGGTTTCCAAAAGCACCCGCCGGTATTGAAGTTCGGCCCAACTTGGGTCAAATTGATCTAAGTGATTGAAGTTGAGAGCGACCCAAAGATCGATGGCGTCTCCCCTCTGGGTCGATGGAGGTATGTCCAACGTAATGATTTCACTAATGAGTCCGTCAATACTTTGATTGAACTCAAATGATGGGTTGTAATCGGTTTTCAGCTTTTGGACCGACTGATAGCCTTTGAATTCGATGTAATCATCGAAGAGGGCATTGCGAGTATCGATCTTGAAATTGCCGGTCGGGTATTGGTAAGGACCGGAGTATGGAATAAAGCCGCTGCCTGGGGATTGGTAGTTGCCGCCTGGGGATTGGTAGTTGCCGCCGGGGGATTGGTAGTTGCCGCCGGGGGATTGGTAGTTACCGCCTGGGGATTGGTAGTGGCCGCTGCCAAGCTGGTAGTTTACCGGACTGGACTGGTAATTGAAAGTGACTTGTCTGCTAATTGGAGGGTTCTTTAGGTTCCCGCCTTGGTCAAGGAGTGTTACGTACACGGTATGTTGACCAAAGTTTTGGCTGTTATTCATAAAGTTAGCTTTGTAGGGACCGTCGACGACAGTTCCACCATGCGCGCTTTGGTAGTTGGATGGGAATGGAGAATCCACCCGATAGGCCCACTTCGGGGTTTGGTAAGCCCCTCCGCTAGACGCGTAATTGACTGCAACAAGTAATTGATCGTTGAATTGATCAACTTGGGTGTGATGAGCTCCGCCGTCACCGGGAAAAAGAATGTGGATTCCGTCATTTCCGGATGCTGATTGATAATTACCACCCCCGGATTGGTAGGAGACCCCTCCTGATTGATAGCCACCAGGCTGAGATTGGTACGAAAAATTCACTTGCATGCCAAGGGGCGGGTTTTTGAGATTCCCGTTAGGTTCGAGCATGGTAACGAAGAGAGTATGCTGCCCGGGGGAAAGGTTAAGCCCATTGGTGAAATTGGTTTTGACGTGCCCGATTACTTCCGTCCCTCCATGAGATGTCTGATAAGATGATGGAAAAGGAGAATCGATCCGATAAGCCCATCTGGGAGACTGGTATCCTCCATTCGAAGAGGCATAGTTCACGGAAACGAGGATGTGGTCATGAGGCGAATGAACCCCTGAAGTGGCAGACGGAACCAAAACTTGAATGTGATCCCCACCGCCGCCGGGTGACTGATAGCTGCCGCCAGGGGACTGGTGGTTGCCGCCGGGGGACTGATGTCCACCTCCGACAGATTGATAATTGACGTGGACGTTGCTGGTAACGGGCGGGTTATGCAGGGCACCGTTTTGATCAAGAAGAGCAACGCTAATCATTCGCATGCCGAAGGGTTGTGCGTTGAGGACGTCGTTGACGGACGTGGTTCCTAATACCTGAGTGCCACCATGTGGACTCCCATAACCAGGGAAATGGGAACCGATACGGTAAGCCCAAACTGGAGTTTGGTATCCTCCTCCGCCCGAAGCATAAGTGATGGAGACAGTCAAGTTGTCGTTGCTTGCAGTAACGTTCGAGCCACCCGTAGGAGACTGAATCGTGATCGAGTTGGCGGCGCTGGAGTGAAGAACCCCGCAACAGACGAAAAATACAATGGCCGCTACTTTAGCTCCAAAGGCTGAAAATATCGTAGCGTGTTTTGAGTGAACAGGTGAATTTGCGATCATGATAAAGATAGAGGTTGGATTTATTTAACGTTATTATCCCTGCTTGATCAAGTTCTTCCTTGGTAATGTTGTCATTTGTTCTTTTGGAAGCGTTTTCCCTCGTTTTTGGTGAACTCATGATAGGGAGCGGCTTTTTTCATCTCCAAATAAGCTTTGTGGGCATCTGCTTGCCTGCCATTGTTAAGATAAACGGCTATTTTGTTCTGGTGAGCGACCAGGCAACCCGGGTGAACGTCCAAGGTTTGCTCGATGGCTTCAATGGCTTGGGGGATCTGTTTTGTGTGTGTAAGCAGATAGTAGCATTCGAATTTCCGGGAATGATGTTCCCAAGGAGCGTAAGAAATGGCCTTGCGGTGAAAGTTCAGGCTCTTGTCCTTTTCTCCGTAGTCGCCGGCTATTCGACCTTGGACATGATAGACATTGGTCCAAAAGAGGTCTTTGGCCAAAAGACAACCGTGGGGAATGATCAGGACTCCAATGGATCCAAGAATCAGGTTGAGTCTCGGTCCCGGGCGGAGAGTGTTCTTTGTGGCGGGGCTGTTTTCACGGAGCAAAAGCCCCAACAGAAGAGCGAAGCAAGTCCAGCCGACCATAAGGGCGCAGGGGGAACGGGTGGGGAATTCGAAAAAGGCTTCCACAAGAAAAACCAGGCACGAGCAAACTAGACCGATTCTAAGCCCTAGGCCGGAAAAGTCTGACTCTTTGGCTCGGGTCAGGCAGGAGAGCAATCCACGCCAAAGAGTCCATCCCCAGATTCCTCCGAACCCAATCAGTCCGAGCAATCCGTTTTCGTAAAGGGTCTGGATGAAATCATTGTGAACGAAGCGTACGAGGGTTCCTCCGGTCGTCTTGTCGGAAAGTTCGGCGCTTTCGTGAAAGTGAAGTTCGTAGTGATCCGTTCCTTTGCCTAGCAGAAGATCTGAAGAAAGGCAGGCAAACAGGGCGTCTTGCCAGAGAACGAAGCGTCTTTGGATGTTTCCATCCCCACTTACGTTTGTTACACTCATAAGTTCGGCGGTTTCTTTGGAAACAGCATTGGAATTTGTGGGAGGCGATGAGATCCCTTCATCTTTTTTTTCAGAAGAAAATATCCAAGAATCCTTATTCCAATGATTGGACGTTTGGATGTAAAGAGGCAAAGCAAGGCCAAGGGCAAGCAGCGCTCCGAGGGGAATAAATGATTTGGGCTGGATTAGGTTTTTCGGATTTTTCTTCCGCCAAGCAAGCCAGGCAGCCCAAAGCGAGGCTAGAGTCATTGCGCAACCTCCCATCAAGCCAACCCAGGCCCCCCTGGCAAGGGAGAGCGTCAGTGCAGGTAAGAAAACGAGAACAAGGCCAAGCCCCAGAGCTATTCTGAACCCGTTGGAACGGACGTAAAAGATAAGTCCGAGTGCAAGAGGAAGTAGCGGAGCATGGTATTCGGCGGCAAAATTCTTGTTGTAAATCAATCCACCGAGTCCGGTTCTCGGGAGTCCGTGGCTCCACTCCGTCCATTGATAGTGTTGATCCATGACGACGAGACACGAAACGATTCCGCCGGTCAGCAGGCTGCCGAGGAAAAATGCGGTCTTTTTTCTTGTCCAATGAAAGTGAGCCAAGGAAAGAGCAAAGAGAACGGGAACCAGGTGCCAAAGAAGGGAAGAGACCCACGCGCGCTGAAAATTGTGGGCAAAAACCGAAGACAAAAATATGCTCACGAGAAACAATCCACCGAAAAGAAGAAGTGGCCTTGGAATGCGAAGAATACGTTTTTTTAGGTGAAGGGCGCAAAAAACGATTCCTGTCACGACGGATGCGAGGGCAAGAAAAACAACCAGTTTGTATTCGGCATTGACCGTCCGGACGGGGATGAAGCCCTCCATGTTTTGGAGTGGAAAGGAAAAGATCTCGCGGGCGATCGATTCGAGCAGGGGTGGAGTTTGTTCTTTCCAATTCCCTTTTGCGGGAAGACTAAGATAATAAAGGGGAGTGATCAGGAACAGGCAGGAGCACAAGAACACGGAGAGCCACTCCGTCTTGGGAGACAAAATGGCAAAGTCATCAGCCGATGGTTGTTCGTCGTCCTGATCCGAACCCTTTTCTGACATTTGTTTATTCAATGGCTCCAAGCATCTGCTCTTTCTGAACAAAAAGGCAAGATGAGAGTTGCCGGCAATGGGCAATGGCGAATTTTGCCTTTTCTCTCAAATCCACCTTGAGCCTCTCTACCGGCTTGCCTTGGAGCCAAATAACCCGCAACTTATCAACCTTATGAAAAAGTACAAAGTCGGAATTTTAGGATATGGGTGGGCGGCCACCGCCCATGCGGACGCCATTAATGCAACGGGAACGGGTGAGGTCGCGGCCGTCTGTTCTTCACGCAAATTGGACGAGGCGGAAGTTTCGGCCCGTCACGGAAGTACGATCAAGGCTTACCGCAAACTCGAGGATATGTTGGCGGACGATGAAATCGACGTCATCGACGTAACGGGTTACCCCAACCAACACGCTCCGCAGGTCATCCAGGCCGCGGAGGCGGGCAAACACTTGATCATCGAGAAACCACTCGCCCTCAATGCCCGTGAGGTATACGCCATGCAAAAGGCGGCCAAGAAGGCAAAAGTAGGCACTTGCGTGTGTTTCGAGTTGCGTTACTGCAATCAGTTTCTCGTAACTCAGGCGATTCTCGACAAAGGCTTGCTCGGCGATCTTCATTATGGCGAGATCGACTATTACCATGGGGTCGGTCCATGGTACGGACAGTATCGTTGGAACGTGAAGAAAAGCATGGGAGGGAGCAGTTTGCTTTCGGCCGGTTGTCACGCGCTTGACATGCTCATCGGGATGATGGGGGGAGAAGTGACCGAGGTCACGAG
>JAYOII010000157.1:0-7349 GCA_038118685.1 Opitutia bacterium | reverse complement strand
CTCCTTGCCTGTGTTCTGGCCGGCCAAGTACCATCCTTGATGGTTCACATCTACTCGCGCAACTACCCCTCCGGCCAAAGGGGGCGCAAAATATCCGGGAACCTGATGCTTTCCGCCGTCGTCGGGGCCGGCACCGCCCTGACCATCGGTTGGGTACTAGACCAGGATCTGAATCACTTCAGGCCCGGCGCGGTGGTCATATTCCTGTTTTGTACCTGCACGGCTTACTTTCATCTGAAGATTCCCTCGGTTCCATTGAAACCGGACGCAGGAGGACTTGGAAAGGATCTCAGGCATGCCTTGAAAGACCGGCTTTTTTTCTGGATGCTGACCGGTTGGATGCTTATGGGTATCGGCAACCTCGTCACCATTCCCCTACGGGTGGAGTACTTGGCAAACCCCGTCTATGGCATTGATGCAAGCAATACCGTGGTTCTTGCCATTACTTTGGTCGTTCCCTTGTTCACCCGAGTCGCCAGCATACCAGTGTGGGGTTGGGCCTTCGACCGGTTCAACCTCGCCTTCGTACGCATTGCAATCAACCTGTTTTTTCTCGTTGGGTTGTTCCTTTACTTCCAAACCCAAGATCTCGTTTTCCTTGGGCTTGCCTCCGCCTTGATCGGATGGGCCACGGGAGGAGGCACCATGGCCTGGACCCTGTGGGTAACCAAGGTCGCTCCAGCCGGCAGGGAGTCGAGTTACATGAGCATTCACAGTTTCTTTACCGGAGTAAGAGGCGTACCGGCGCCCTTCGTCGGTTATTGGATTATCACTACGCTCGGACCCGGTCAGGTGGGATGGACCTCGGTGATTTTGATAAGCATGAGCTCCTTGATTTTTCTTGCCCTCTCCACAGATCGACGCCTCAAGACAGCGAGTCCATGAAAATTGACAGAGATGCAAAAACCTCTTTTTCTTCTCCTTTTCAATGGTCCGTTTCCGTTTGAATCAAATTGGTATGCCCTCTGAATCTTTATTGAGAAAAGCAGTTTGCTTGTTTTTGTTTGTTTTGAGCGTTTTTTTTGCTCGGGAAGGTTGGGCCCAATTCGAATCCAACGTGACCGAAGAACTGTCCCCCATGGTCGTCACCGCCAAGGGTGGATTTGCCGAACCATGGGCCAACTCGCCATGGTCGACTGACAGGTTGAAGGTAAACCGACTTCTGCATAGAGCCAGAACCATGCCCGAAGCTTTGGCCGGATTACCTTCGGTGATGGTTCAAAAAACCGCATTGGGACAATCCTCCCCTTACCTGCGCGGACTAACCGGATACCATAACGTCCTCCTTGTGGACGGCATCCGGCTCAATCATTCAGCCATGCGCTCCGGGCCGAACCAGTATTGGAGCACGGTTGAAATGCTCGGTGCGGAGCGGATTGAAGTCGTCCTTGGCCCCAATGGCATCATCCACGGGGCGGATGCCATAGGCGGAGTGGTGAACGTTTTGTCCGCCCAGCCAAATTTTTCGAGCGAAGGGATGGTTCAAGGTGGAAATTTTTTCGGTAGATTGTCCTCGGCCGAACGCTCTTGGTCAGCTGGAATCAACGGTACCGTCTCGAGTCCGGACTGGTTTGCCGAGCTGTCTCATGCGGAGCGTTCTTTCGGAGATCTGGAAGGGGGCAAGGAGGTAGGTAAGCAAGTAAACACCGGTTATGATTCCCGAGGGACGAATTTTCGGCTTTCCCGAAGACTAAACGAGGACGCAAGGATGACCCTGGGCATTCAGCGAAGCTTCATGAACGACGTACCTCGTACCCACAAAACAGTGGACGGGTTGACTTTTGAAGGTCTCTCACCCGGATCGGAGATTGGACGGCGCCTCGATCAGGAACGAAAGCTTTGTTACGGAAAGTTCTCCTGGGAAGATGCCGGCGGGTGGGCCGACAAGGGAATCGTCACCCTTGGCATGCACCGACACGGGCAGGAAAGAACTCGCATGAAAGCCGTCACCAAAGGCGGTGACTTCCAGCATTTTGATCTTGATGACTTGGGTCTTTCGGTCCGAATGGAAGCCGACGACCCTTGGGGTGGAAGAATTGCCTATGGAGCCGAATGGCATCGGGAGTCCCTTGTTTCAGGTGGCTATAAATTCGATGATTCGCTAGTTCGAGGCTCCGACTTGGTTCAGGGGCCTCTCGCCGCCGATGCGCAGTACGAGCGATATGCCTTGTACTTGAACAACCAGTACGAATCTGCATCCGGCTGGGTCTTCGAGCCGGGCATTCGGTTTTCTTCCGTTCGGGCCGAACTCGACCGCTACTACCTCAAGAACAGTGATCCCTCGACCGTTCAAGCGCCCGAAACAAAAACTTACGACGAATGGATCGGATCCATTCGGACAAGCAAGGAGATAGCGGAGGAGCAATTTCTTTTTGCCGGACTGTCTCAGGGTTTTCGGCCGCCCAGCCTTTATGACCTGACTTCGACCGACGAGACCAGTATCAACGAAGCGCCCAACGTCGACCTCTCCTCTGAAAAATTCACTCAAGCGGAAGTTGGCGTTCGCGGATCTTCCGAGCAATGGGCATGGCAAGCCTCCTTCTACCATACCTGGATAGAGGACATGATTGTTCGCTCTCCCTACCAAGCGACGACCGGAAAGAACTTGGCCCTCAAGGCCAATGGCAATGGCTACATACGAGGAATCGAACTCGAGTTGGGCTATGATTGGGACTCCGAATGGAAATCCAATCTTTCCTTTTCCTGGATGGAGAGCGAAGTCGAACAACTTGAGGAAGATGCCTTTGGTTCGCAGATGAAACTCGTCGACCATGATAACGACGAATCCACCGCAAAAATTCTGAAACGATTTGAGCCGGTTGACCGGGCAACCACTCGTCTAATGCCAACCCAAATGCAATTCCTTACTCGTTATGAGCCTAAAGCATCACCTTGGTGGGCCGAGCTTTCCATCCTTGCCGTCGGCAGAGCCGACGATCTTTCCCTCAAAGACGAAACCGATTCGTCCCGCATACCCGCCGACGGAACGCCTGGTTTTGCCCTTTTTGGACTCCGGGGAGGACGAGCGATCGGCAAAAACACCGAACTCACCCTATCGGCGGAAAACTTGGGCGACGTCGACTACCGGATTCATGGATCGGGGTTGAATGGACCGGGACGCAATTTCATTTTCTCGTTGGATCATTCTTTCTAGTCGACGTTCAAATCTGTTCCTTGTCTTAATGGCTTGGTGTCAAGGATTTGGGAAGACAGCCTTCAATTGGAAAATTCATTCCATGACCGATATTAAGAGTGCAACTTTTTTCCAAACCGCTAGTGTATGGACTTAAGCTATGACGAAGTTTTTGCCCTTGTTCACTTTTCTTGCGTTGGTTTTCTCTTTGAACGGGAAGGCGCAACTCAGTCAATTTTCGCTTTCCTCGGGTGAGGTCAAACAGGAAGCCACGGCCATTGACCGGATTTTGGAAAAAGCTCACCGTAAGGAAAAGATCCAAATCCCAAACGATCTGGACGAAGGGAAGCTCGTACGCAGGCTTTATCTTTCGGTGGCCGGCAGGATTCCATCCTACGACGAAACCACCGCCTACCTGGCCAATGAAAGTGACCGGCAAAAGTCGATGTTAATCGATTCCTTGTTACTTTCTCCCGCCTACCAAAGTCGAATGTTCAACTGGTGGGCGGACTTGCTCAGGTTACAATCCAGAATGCGGGGAGGCAACCAAATCGGGGCCGGTGAACTTTACAACCATTGGGTCAAGGAGCAGGTAGCGGCGAACAAACCTTTCGACCAGGTAGCCTATTCGCTGGTTACTGCAGAGGGCTATCCTTGGGAAGACGGCGCCGCCGGTTACTACCTCAGGGATGCCGGCATGGAACTGGACAACATGTCCAACACCACGCAACTCTTTCTGGGTACGCAAATGGTATGCGCTCAATGCCACAACCACCCTTTCGACAAATGGACCCAGCGCGAATACTACAAGATGGCAGCCTTCACCTATGGCATAAGCACTAGAATGGGAAGAGACTTGCAAGGACGCATCCGGGATCATTTCAGCAAAGCCCTCAAAGGCCTTTCACCTCAACAAAAGAAGAAAAAGGCTCAATCCAAGGACGCCGCCGCCATGCGGAAAGCCCTTCAGGAAATGATGCGCCCTCTCCAGTACGGAGCCCAACATACGGCAAGAAAGCTCACCTTGCCTCACGATTATCAATATGATGACGCCAAGCCCAAGGACGTCGTCTTGCCTGCCCCGATTTTTGGAAAAACTTCCGGTAAGCTAGACACCGACAACCAAGTCGATTCCTATGGGAAGTGGCTGACCTCCACCGAAAACCCCCGTTTCACCAAGGTCATCGCCAACCGGATGTGGAAGAAAATTTTCGGCCGGGGACTGGTTGAGCCCGCGGATGATTGGCGCGACGATACCCAAGCATCCATTCCCGAGCTTCTCGTCCACCTTGAAAAACTCATGATCCGGCTTGATTACGACCTGAGAGAGTTTCAGCGCGTACTTCTCAACGTCAAGGCATTTGGGCGCGAAGCCACCGATTACGAGCTTGCGAACGACCAACCGTATTATTTCGAAGGTCCGATCCTCACCCGAATGTCCGCCGAACAGTTATGGGACTCCTTCGTCTCCCTCTCGATCCCTTACGCAGACGAACGGGTACGGGACCAAAAGGTTATTAAAGAAAAACTCAGTCGATTTGCCGAATACCAAAAAGAAATGGAAAGTTTGGAACCCAAGGCAGTGGTTCGCTTGGCAAGCAAAGGGGCGAAAGAAAGCAAGCAGGTACTAAGTAAAATGGACAACATCCAAAGGGAACTCAATGAGGCTCAAGAAGCCGATGATCGAGAGGCTGTATCCCGCTTGCGGCGAGAATATTCCAAGGCCCGCAACGAGCAAAGAACCCTTTTTGCGAAATTGGTCATGGGGGATGACTTCGACGTACGCTCACTCTACGGGAGAGGAACGTCGGCCAATCCTTCGGATCCACGATGGAAGGGTTACAGTTCAAACTTGATGAGAGCCTCCGAAATCCCAACCCCCGCCCCTCCCGGACACTTCCTGCGGGAATTCGGCCAATCCGACCGGGAAATAATCGAGAACTCGAACAGGCAGGCATCCGTTCCACAAGCCCTCACTCTGCTTAACGGCATAATCTATGGCGCCGTGTTCAATCCCCGGTCTCCACTGTCACAAAACCTTACCCGGGCCCGTTCCGAAGAGGAAAAGATCAAGGTTTTGTTTCTTTCTCTGCTTAATCGGGAACCCTCATCGGAGGAAACCCAAGATTGCCTTCAACTCGTCAAAAGAAAGCCGACCCTGCCTCCGCCATCTCTCAAGATTCCAGAACATTGGCCTAAAGAAAAAAAGGACAAGTACCGAAAGACAATATCCAAGAAAATGCAAGATTTGGCCATGTCCGACAACAAACGCTTTTTGGGCGTTGCTTGGGCATTGATGAATACCCGTCAATTTTCATTCGTCCAATAAGAGCTCCTCAATTTAAAAATCATCATGAACACCACACTCAATACCGCGGGAGAATTGGAAAGACGCAGGTTCATCAGTTTGGCCGCCAAAAGCTTTCTTGGCGTCAGCATATTGCCTTGGGCAATGCCTGAACGGTCCTTCGGGGCAGGACTCGGACTGAACCGACCTCTCAACCATGCCCCAAAGGCCAAGAACGTCATCTACCTCTATATGTCGGGCGGCATGACCCACATCGACACCTTCGACCCCAAACCGGGAACCGAAACCGGCGGACCCACGCAGGCAATCAAGACCAAGACGGATGGAATGCAACTTGCCGAAAACCTTCCGCTGTTAGCCAACCACACCGACAAGATCGCGGTGATCCGCGGCATGACGTCCACCAAGGGAGCCCACCAGCAAGGCAACTATTTCATGCACACCAGTTATGCTCAAAGGTCAACCATCGTCCATCCCAGCATGGGAGCTTGGATGACCAAACTGGACGGGAGGTTCAACCCGACTCTTCCGGGTGCAGTCGTTGTCAACGGAGGCAGTCGGCATCCTTTGTCGGGGTTTCTTCCCTCTGCCCACCAACCTCTCGCAATCGGGAACCCCAACGAGGGTTTGCGCAACTGCAGAATGCTCAAGGGGTTTTCCGAGCAAGGCTTTGAAAAGAGCCTCGAGCTTTCCCAAAAGCTCGATCGCAATTTCGTTCGGAAATACGACCTGAACAAAGTGCGAGCCTATTCCGACATGTACGACGACGCCGTTCGTCTTATGAAGAGCCGGGACCTCAAGGCTTTTGATCTCTCCGAAGAGCCGGACGCCCTTCGCGAGGGTTACGGAGATGATAATTTCGGACAAGGCGTGCTTCTGGCCCGTCGACTTGTGGAACGACAAGTGCGATTCGTGGAGGTTCAGCTTGGGGGATGGGACACCCACCAAAACAATTTCACGCGGGTTCCCGAAAGAACCGCGATCCTGGATCAGGCTCTCTCGGCTCTCTTGGACGACCTGACCAAGCGCGGCATGCTCGACGAAACCCTTGTCGTTTTGGCGACGGAATTCGGACGGACTCCGAATATCAACGTAAACGAAGGTCGAGACCACTACCCCAAAGCCTTTTCCTGCATGCTGGCCGGCGGAGGAATCAAAGGAGGGCAAGTTTGGGGCACGACCGATGACGAGGGAAGAGAAGTCATAGACCAACGCGTTGAAATTCCCGACCTTAACGCCACGATAGCCTACTGTCTGGGACTTCCGCTTGACGAGATCATCTATTCCCCTACCCGCAGGCCCTTCACGCTTTCGGACAAAGGGCAACCTCTTACCAGGCTGGTCTAAGCAAAGTTCGCTCCTTGGTTGGTGAACGGCGTGTACCCGGAGACCCCATGAAGCTTCTCCTTACAGGCGCCACCGGCAAGGTCGGAACCCGGTTTCTGCAGCGTTTCTTCGAGGAGGAGAGGTTTTCTCATGCTAGCGTTCGAGCCTTGTGTCATAATCGGCTTCTCGAGAAGAGATCCCGCCTTGAAGTCATTTCGGGAAACATTGCCGATCGAAACCTTGTAGGCAAAGCCATGGAAGGCATCACCCACGTGATTCATTTGGCCACGTGCAAGGAAACCCCGGAACAAGTCATGGACGTCACGGTCAAAGGTTTGTTCTGGCTCTTGGAGGAATGCCGTACAAACGAGTCCTTCCGTCAATTCGTCTTGATCGGCGGTGACGCCGCAATGGGACATTTCTTCTACCCTCATCCCGTGCCCGTGACCGAAACTCAAAAGCATTACCCCTACCCCGGTTGCTACGCGCTATCGAAAGTTCTCGAGGAGGTAATGCTTGAACAATACTATACCCAATACGATCTCAATGGCTGTTGCCTCCGGGCTCCTTGGATCATGGAGA
>JAYOII010000156.1:0-7358 GCA_038118685.1 Opitutia bacterium | reverse complement strand
ATTTGCATATTTAAAAAACTTTCCTGAATAAAAAAAATTTACCTAAAATTAAGATGACAAAACTTTCCTCCACCCTTGGATTTGCTTCACTTTCCCTAATCGTTTTTTTTCTCAGTGGCTGTAGTGAAAAAAAACTTTCTTCGTCCGACTCCAAAACCAACGCCCCGAGTGAATCTTCACTCCCAGAAGATTCTTCGACTACAACATTCAAAGTAAGAAATGTGACTGGTACTGAAGGTGAAAGCCTTCTGAAGAAAAGACCTGACATCATAGTCCTGGATGTCAGAACTCCCGACGAATTCAATGAGGGGCACATCGCAAATGCCATCAATATCGACTTTTGGGGCGATGACTTTTCTTCGCAGTTGGCAAAGTTGGACAAAAATCAAACCTACCTGCTTCATTGTCAAAGCGGTGGAAGAAGTTCCTCCGCTTTGGAAATCTTTCGTAAGAAGGGTTTTTCCAATCTGATCCACTTGAACGAAGGAATAGCCACCTGGCCCTTGAAACTCGTCAAGTAAACTGCGTTTTTGACCTCATTGGAGTCCTGTTGTTTAGGAAAAAACCTGCTTTCTTTTCTCGTTTTACTTTCGTTTTTATCGGTTTCGAAAATAGCAAGCCTAAGGCATTTTTACATATCTTTCATCAAGTAGCTTGCCCCTTGTTGGAAGGGCGTCTGGGGTTACGTTTACCTGGTTTTGGGAGACTCGGAAATCAAGGAAGCCTTACTTGGTGAAGATTATAAACGCAGAATTTAAATTTATAATCTTGATTGAGAGACGGGCTATAATGAAATCACGAAGGTATCTGAAACTCCATCGCGAGTTTGAAAGACCAGTGTGTTGCCATCTTCAATTTTAGCATTCAAATTTGGGTTGGATTCGGGGAGACCGGAGGTGGCTTTGAGTAGTTTGACGGTGTCACTGAAGCAGACTTTTACGGTGCGGATATTTCTTGGGTCTTCTTTGTGAAATTTATCGGTCGGGTTCTCGATCCGATTGGCTTTGTCGTAGGCGACTTCCGGATCTGAGATGGAGACGATCAAATTCCCTTCCGCATTCTTCTGCATCATAAGGTTGATGCGTCTATTGCTTTTGCTCACAAGTGGCAGCTCAAGGTTGGTGTTTCCCTGATAAATGACATAGCTGTGAAGGGGGCGTTCATTCTCTTCTTCAAAGATGACAGCGTGGGCGTCCTTGTCCTGCTTGACTATCTGGTAGCCCATGTTGTTGCGGGTCTGTTTGACGTAGGACTCCAGTTCTTCCGGGGTCTTCCCATCTGAGTTTAGGATGACACAGTAATGGTGAGAAGAAGGGGAGTTAGCATCTTGCTCGAGGCGTCCGATGATACCTGAGCCACTCATTTTCTCGGAGTATTTCCCTCGTTCGGCAAAGCCTCCGCCCCTTGTGTTGAAACGCGAAACGAGAATGGCTTCGCGTTCTTTCCAATCGAACTCCAAGTTCCCTTGTTGTCCGCCGGGAATGACCCAAGCGTGACCGTAGGGGTTGATGAAGTAGTTGGTCTTGCTGAGGTCAAATTTCCAGCTTCCTTCGTCTTGGTAAGATTTGCCATTTACGTGGAGAGTCGGTTTGGCGGGGTTCCAACGTCGGTAGTCTCTCATGTTCCAAATCTCGTCATAGACGAGGTCTTGGATGAGGACGGTTTTCATCTTGCGGTCAGTGGTGGCCTGATAATCGCTTCCCAGGGCAACGACCTTGTCTTTGAAAAAGTGGTAGCTTTTGTTACCGACAAAATCTTTGACGCCAAGCTCTTCCCATTTCTTGGTGCCGGTTTCGTCGATTATGATGGAATGGTTTCCAGCTCTTCCGTACTTCTCTTCGGTCTCGTTGAAGGTGACCGCACCTGAGCCGCTATTGTGATTGATGGGGAGGTAGTGCGGGTTCCCGCTCTTGGTGGGGATGCTGAACCCGTATTTTTCATCATTCCAGTCGATCTCGGTGAGAGAGGGCATAGTGGTGCCTGGAACTTCCAACATCGAATACCCTCCGTGACCGACGCCCATTGCGGTCGAGGAGGTTCGGTTGTATAGCATGAGCATTCCGTATTGCCGGGTGCCGCCTTCTGCGTAGTTGCCGACCGAGGCCGAGTTCCCTCTGACGTAGGCGGTTGTTGCTCCATGAGTGTAGGAGCTCCAACCCGTGTAGTTGGCACTCATGTGGACGTTGGTTTGAGGTTCAAGGTCAGCCGTTTTCGGATGCCGTTTCTTGAGTTCTTCGACTACGGGTTGGCCATAGTAAGCCAGGCCCCTGCCAAGGAGTCCGGACATGTGTTTCTTGGCCGCCGGGATTTCGTCCCAATCCATCTTGTTGACGTAGTCGATAAACTGGGTGGTGCCGATGATTTTACGATCACTAGCGGCTGTGGCTACTTGTTGCTCGGTGAGCGTTGGTTTTTCTTCTCCGGAAAGCGGATAGTCCGGCGTCTTTGGTTTTGGAGTTTGCTGATACCAATTTGCGAGTTGTCCCGCTGCCAAGCCTTGAACAAAATTCAAATCGTGCCACCTGCCAATATGGTTAATCCAAGTTCTATGGACTGATGGGGCAAAATCGAGAGGACTGCCTAGATAATTGGGGGCTGCGGGCCATGGGAGGTTGGTGATGTTCCAATAAGTAAGCGCGCTGTGGTGAAAGAAAGTGTAATCGGGCTTGATCATGCCTGCTTTGCCGGGTGTCGAGATGGCATAGAACCAGTTCAAGCTATCTCTGTAGTTCTCTAGCATGGCGTAGAGTCTTCTGTCGTCTGGTTCGTAGAGCATGTTGTCAAAAACGATACCGGCATGAGGGAACTCAAGGCTCCAGAAAGGATCGCGTTTTTGGTAGAAGATGCCGAAGTGCCTTGCGTCTCCAGATAGGGGTAATTGGGAGATGTAATCATGTTCTGCTTTGAACTCGGGGTTGTCTTTAATGACGGAAATGATCTTGCGGGCATTCGTTGGGTTGTAGCCATATTTGCCGCCGGGAGCGGGAACGTAAACGGGGTCATGAATATAAGTTTTTTCCCATTCGACGTAGGCTTTGAAGAGGGCTTTGGCGTGCTGATTGTTAGGAGCGGCAAGGAAGAGTTTGAAGATGTCTTCCGATCTCTTTCCTACGTGATCCAAAGGGGTCATTCCTTCGGGGAGGTGGTGGGTGAATTTTCGGTAGGAGTAGAATTCTCCTTTGAACATCACCGTGCCAATTCCGGCAAAGTTGATTTCATTCTTGAACTTGTGGGTGCCATCTTCTTCTCGGATACAATAGGCTTGCAGAAGCTCTTTGGCTTTGTTGACGACGTTTTTGTATTTTGGGGAACTTTTCTCGTAAGAGTCTGGTTTGACGTTGAAGTAGTCGTTTCTCAGTCCGGTAATGAAATCCTGCTGCTCAGGAGTTAAGTTTTCGGGGATACGATCCGTAAAATGCTTTGGGTCAGGAGTCGTGCCTGTGGTTACGCCTACGCCGGACTTGAGGCCTGATAAACCATCGGCGGCTCGTTCGCGGTTTGATTTGAGCTCTGGGACTTTTGAGGCTGCAACCAAGAGTCGGTCCAAGTAAATCGTTCCTGATTCGACATCGGTTGGAGCCTGAATAATGAGCTCGTTTTCCTCTGGCTCGGGAATGCCGTCCGGCATATCGGATAAGACTTCTTGGTTGATGAATTTGCGGTCGGGTTTGTCGAAAGCGGTGCCGCTCATCCCAAACCAGAAGTTTACGGGGTTGGCGAATTGCCTGAGCTTGATGACTTTGGGGTCGAATTTTGCGTGCCTACTCTCTTGATGGATTCTTTTGTAGAAGAAATGGAAGGCCATGTTTTCTTTCCCTTTCGCTTCCTGAAAACCTGAGAGACTGAATGAGGGCTGGAAAGCTTCCCCGTTGCCGACTTTACGACCATTTTGGTTGGTGATTTCGGAGTGGGTGAGCATTCCTAGCTTTTTGATTCGTATGACGTCTCCGTTCTTCCAATCCCATCGAACGGACATTTTCCCTGCAGAGGAGTATTTGTCGCTCACAGTGAGTTTGCCTTTTCCATCGAAGCCCCAATTCGCCGGGATGGAATCGAGGATGTAGACTTCGACGTCGACGGGAGTGACCAGGTCGTATCCTGAATAGGCGGATTTTACTTCGGTGAGGTGAACTCTCTCGGGAACTTCTTCGGGATCGAGCTTAACCAATTCGGATGGGGTCATTTTGACAGCCTTTACCGTTTGAGCTGCAGACGAATTATATCCGGGTAAATCAGCTTTTTCAGGCCGATTTTCTGTTTTCGCTGAAACAATCGGCGAGAGTACTAGGCTAGCTAAAGCTGTAAAAATAGATAGGTTTTTCATCGCCATCATTAAGATTAATTCGACTATCTTGCTCCTCATCCCTGCTTTTTTTTCAGTTTTAATTGGAATTGATCTGTCACGGCATTTCTAGTTTGGTAGACTAAAATGCAACCGTCCTCGATCTTTGCCTTGCGAGGCTCGTGAACGGTCGGTTTCCGGAAGCAATGGCTCGTTTTCGGGAGGCATGTCGCCGGTATCCAACGCATCAATGATTTCCTTGATGAGGTCGGAATGAGAGGAAAGTTTGTCGAATGAATCGAGTTTGAGCAAATCGACCTTCCCTTTGACTTTGCCATCCTTGCCATGACATTTTACGCAACGCTCTTGGATTAATCGCATGGTCGCCGAAGCATTTTCCAGTGCAATGATCTTACTTGTTGGGAAAAGTGTCTGAATCAAGATAACGGTCATCAGTCCTCTAACTGAGATTACCATGCAAAAAATTGCTTTTGTTATCTTGACTAGACTTTGTCTCATTTTCAGAAATTAGATTCTATGTATTGGATTAATCCATAATTGTGTTTAGCTTGATTTTTATTCAAGATGGGCAGGCAGCGGGAGTCGAATTTGTATTGTTGCCGATTGAAAAAAAAATTAGGGGGTTGTTATGTTTTATTGGGGCAATCCACTGACCATAATTGATTGAATAAAAAAAAATCTTTTGAATTCCATCATTAGGTACTTGCTCTTGGCCTTGCTTGGTAAATGTAATTGAAATCAATTGATCCTTGGTTCTATGCCCGTCCTTAAAACTATATTTAATACAGCGCTATGCTTGTTGGTAGCGTTTCAATCCTTTGCCAGTGAGAGTGTTTTTTTTGCGTCTTTGGAAAAACGAGAAGACGTTTCCTTTCTCCGTGGAGAAGAAAAAAAGCCCTATGTGCATTTCTTTGCTGCAGAGTCTGAGTACGGCGCATTCTACAGTATGCCGATGTTGGGAAAAATGCTGAATGAGAGGCATGGCTTTTCTGTTTCCGTTTTTTATTCCCTCGATGAGAACGGATCGATTGATGACCGAATTCCCAATGGTTTGGTCGGTTTTGAATTAATGGAGCGGGCGGATCTTGTGGTTGTATTTACACGTTCGAAGTTGCTCACGAAATCGACTGCATCCGCTTTCCAGAAATATTTGGACAGTGGCAAACCATTGGTTGGATTTAGAACCGCAAACCATGGGTTTAACTTCAGCAAGGAAGACCCGGATGCGGATTTTCTGAGGTCAGAAGGCTGGACGCACAAGGGACCTCAATTGTGCCGCATGTGGAAGCATAAGTTCGGTGGGCATCATGGAGGAAGTCCCCGTGACGGTATGCTAACGGATATTTTTCCTAATTCGGAATATAGCAATCATCCTATTCTCAATGGAATTCAACCATACAAGGACCCTCGGCATCTTTATGTTTTGCTCAAAGAGCCAGGCAAAACCGAGCATGACTTTACGCCTCTTGTGATGGGAAAAGCCCGCAAAATCTTCGACCACAAGAAGCATCTTCCTGAGGTACAACCAACGGTAATCATTAGCGAAAAGCCCCGGCGAACTTTTTATTCAAGCACATGTGGTGCGGATACTTTTTATAATCCAAACGCCCGGAGGCTTGCTTTGCATGGAATTCTTTGGGCTTTGGGTATGGAAAAAGAAATTCCGGAAACCGGAGTGAATGTGGATTTTACCCAACCCTATGCCATTCCCCACGATACCCATCTCCGTAAGGGGGAGCCCAATCGCGGATTACCCGGAGATGTTTTCAAACCCAGACATAAAAAGGTGGCGGATATTCAGGAAGGAAAAGGCTACAAAATGCTTCTTTTTCCGAAAGAGGATAAAAATCAGCGTATCGCCCTTTTGGCGGAAACTCACGTGATCAAGGGCGGAAGCAAGACGCCAAGCAAGCAACCTCCGGTGGAATATCCCTATCAGAGCATCTATAAGGGAAAGGCTGAAAGCCCCTACAAAGATTATACGGAATATAAACCAAGACTTTTTGATTTTTATGCCCGTCAAGGCAGGTTTTATCTGGAAAATCCGGACAAAAAGAAAAGCGTTGTTCCGGGCTTCGTCGATCTTGATGCGGGAATCCACGGTCACTCCGGCACTTACCACAAAAATGGTATGAGCACACCGATCCGAGATCAGATGGAGCAGGGCAACGTCATTCAATATATCGATGGGCACGGACTTTCCTACGGACTCTACCTTGATCAAAATAAAAAGCGGATGCTCGTTTATGATGCCAAGTTGGCGGCGCCACGCGAGGTCTTCGCTGATGCGGTGGTTGATTACGATGACTATCGTATGTCCACGGCCCGGGCGGCCAAAGTCGTCGGCGCAAGTATCCTTAAATTAACCAAGAATGGATGGGGAGAGCAAAAGCTGCGTTTCAACGGACATTACAGGCACAAGAAGACTGCCGTTTTCAGTTATTCCATCGAGGAAGATGAAGTCCTGGAGTCTTTTACCCAAAAAGCAATAGACGATGGTTTGTTGACCGTGCAGCACTTTCATTTCCCAAATGGAAACGAAGAATTAAGCTATTCCATTGGCGAATACAAAGATGCCAAAATAGAAAAGCAGGATCGCATGACTTTCCTTTCGAAGGAAGAAGAGGGGCAAACTTTTCTTGTCGGGATATCCGATCTCGAATGCGAGCCAAGTGGTAAGATTATTTTAAACGGTAGTAAGAAGCCCAAGTTGTTTTTCATTATTTACTGGACGGGGGATTCACAACTTCTGGCCAAGACCAAGCAGCGGATCCGAGATTCCGTGGACCGTCTGCTTGGAATTTCAGGTGCATTGCCTTCCATGACCAAAGGAAGTCCCAATCTTCAATGGGATCATGAATTGACCGGCAAGGGAGAGTTGGCCAACCCAAAAGATTTCAAGACTGCTTATGTCATCGACACCTTGCCCGTGCCCGTGATCAACCCCTACAAGTCTCCGATGGTTCTTTCCGGGATTGCTTTTGATACAAGTGGAGATGCCTATGTTTCAACGATGTTTGGCGATGTCTGGAAGGTTTCCGGGATTGATGAAAAC
>JAYOII010000155.1:0-7367 GCA_038118685.1 Opitutia bacterium | reverse complement strand
GTTAATCAATTCATCGGGGTCCTTCTTCATGTCGTACAATTCTTCGGTTTCTCCGGGCAGTAGGTTGCGAATATACTTGTAGCGGTCGGTGCGCAGGGAGACCCACCAGGGAACGCGTTGCTTTTGGTAGATTGGATCGTCCTTCATATCAATCACCTCGTCGCAGTCTTCCCCAAAGCTCATTCCGGTATGAGCGAGCAGAAGGGGGCTCTTCCAGTCCTTTCGCTCGGGTTTTTCCAAGAGAGGAGTGAGGTCGCGTCCGTGCATTTTCCAGGGAAGTTCAAGTCCGGCGGTTTGGAAGAAGGTGGGGACCAAGTCGGCCCCTCCGACCGGTTTGGGACAGACTTTTCCGCTCGGGAATTTTTTCGGCATGCTTACGATGAGAGGGCCGCGGATGGTGCCGTCGTAGGGAGCCAGTTTCATTTGAAAGCCCTTCTGTCCCCAAGCAATTCCCTGATCGGCCCCGAATACGATGAGGGTGTTGTCGTACTGTCCGGTTTCCTTCAGCGCCTTGATCAGTTTGCCTACCCCTTCGTCGATCGCGAGGACTCCCTGGTTGTATTGTCTTTCAAGGGAATGGATGTCGGTGCCGTGAATGAACTTTCCACTTACGGTACGCCCCGAAAACCGGCCGGCCTTGAGAACGGGCAAGCCATTTGGTCCCTTAACCCATTGTTCCTTGTTTCTGGAGTATTCGGGCTTTCCTTTTCTAGGAGGATAAACGTCCTCGGGAATTTTTACCCTAGCATCCGGGTAGTTCTCGAAGTGGCGTTTGGCCGGAGTGAAGGGCCCGTGGACGGCCCCGTAGCAGACCCACAGGTAGAAAGGTTTGTCCTTCTTTTTTCCATGTCCGCCCCGAATGTATTCCTCGGCCCACTTGGTGTAATTGTCGGTTGAGTAGCCTTGGGTCATGACCGGTTCGGGCCCGTTGGTCTGGATCAATTGTTCCTTGAAATAGTTGCCTGCATTGTCCGGGAAGGCGGGACGGTTCCAAACTTTTTGGAAGTCCCAATCGCGCCCAAACCCATTGTCCGTGCCGGTGTGCCATTTCCCAACTTGAGCGGTCTGGTAACCGTTCTTCCTGAAAACGGCCGGCCAGAATGGGCACTTTTCGGAGTCGTAGGAACTGCCCGGGTATTCGCCCTCCATGCGCATGGACTTGACCCCGTAGGTCTGGTGACCGGTGAGCAGGGTGGCGCGCGCCCCCATGCACCAGGATCCCATGTAGCAATGGGCGAAGCGGATCCCTTTGTCGGCCAGCGAATCGATGTTCGGAGTTTTGACCCAATCGGGGGCTTCCGGGTAACAACTTACGCTCCGATGAGATTGGTCGTCGGTGAAGATGAAAAGGATGTTTGGCTTTTTTTGCGTTTCCTTGGCAAGCAAGGCGAGAGCGGGCCAAAGAAAAAGCAAGAGCGTGAGGGCGTTGGTTTTGAAGTTCATCTTGGGTGTAAGGGTTTCGAAAGATTGCGGGGCACAAAGGGTTCTATTCATTCGAACCGCTGCTTGTCGAAGAAAATGGTCTTCTTTTTCAATCTTCCCTGCAGGCAAGGCGGAAGCCCGTATGCGAGGTCGACGAGTCAGGGGTGTTTCTCGTCCGGGCACCCACCCGGTAGCGGTTGCAATAGGAATCGTGACACAGAAAAGAGCCTCCTTTGATGACTTTCTCGGTACCTTCCTGTGGTCCGGTCGGGTTCTTGGCGTCGGCCGTTTGACGCCAGGCGGGATGAAACCAGTCGGAGGTCCATTCCCAGACGTTGCCAGAGGAGTTGTGCAACCCGAAACCGTTGCCCGGAAAACTTTTCGCCGGAGCGGTCCATAAGTGCCCGTCCTCGCCCGTATTCTTGTCGGGGAACTTCCCTTGCCAAATGTTGCACTGGTGCTTTCCCTTTGGCAAAAACTCGTCACCCCAAGGATAGCGCTTTTGGTCGAGCCCTCCGCGAGCCGCTTTTTCCCATTCAGCTTCGGTGGGGAGTGTTTTGCCTGCCCACTCGGCATAGGCGGACGCATCATTCCAACTGACGTGAACCACAGGATGGTCTCCAAGTTTTCGGACGTTCGTGCCCGGACCTCCCGGTTTGCGCCAGTCCGCCTTTTCGACCTTCGCCCACCAATGCATTCCGACCACTGTCTCGAAGCGCTTGCGTTTGCGCTGGGCCTTGGGGATTTGCCCCATGAAAACGATGGACCACCCGAATGTTTCAGCCTCGGTGAGGTATCCGGTTTCCTCGACGAAGGTTTCGAATTCCGAGTTGGTCACGCAGCAACGATCGATCCAATACTCGTCCAGTTCGAATTCCCGGATTGGGCCTTCGCCGTCGCTTGCCCAGCATTCCGGACCCTCCGCGCCCATCCGGAACGAGCCGGAAGGGACCCGGGCCATGTTCTTGGTGGAGGCTTTCTTCGAGCAAGACTTTGTCTTCGCCTGAACGGATGAAACGGAAACTTGCGTGCGTTCCGGATGAGACGGAGGGGAGCAACAGGGTTGACCGTTCACCCTGTTTGAATTTCCTTGGCTATTTTATTTTGAACGCATTGCATCACTCAAAAGCCTTTTGCTTGAATTCAAGTTCTTGCAAGCCTTTTTGGATATGAGCGTTTTGATGAAGGAGGCGCCAAATGAGCTGGGTGGAGTAGTTCTCGAACATCAAAAGAACAAGTCCCTTGTCGATTCCGAGGTAACTTTTGGCAATCCAAGGCTGCTCGCCTTTGGCTTTGGTTGCGTAGCTGTAGGCGTCGTATAGTCCGTATTCTCCGACTAGGCCGGGAATCTTGTACATATGGTCGAGAGCGGCGATTGATTCTTTCGGCGTGAAGGGTAAGAAGGAGAGGGCGCCGTAGGGCGCTACCGTACCGTCTTCGAGAAGTTTGTGCCCGACTCCAATCGGATGGGAGCCGTACAGGCCGCTGTAACCGGTCGATGGACTGATCGATGCCGACATTCCCCACGAGTTCGGTCCGAGACCCTTGATACGATGAGCATTGTCGATCGCGTATTGTCGGGCGGCCAAACCAGCGTGGCGGGAATTATCGAACCAATCGCGGCCCAGTTTGTCCCGCAGGTTTCGAAAGTCGATGAAAGCGTGCGTCCATTGGTAAGTAAAGGCGGCGCCCGTACCACAGAAGATGAAGGTTTCACCTTTGTAGCGTCCCTTGTAGGTTTTCATCGCGTAGTAAGAATCCGCTCCCGTGGCGAAGTCCCGATTGGGAGAACCGGCAGCCAAAATGTAGAGAAAAATGTGTTCGCTGTAAGCGGACCATCCTCCGAACATGCCCTCCTTGTTGATTCCCGGAGGAACTTTGGCGGGCAAGTCTTCGGGATAGCAGGCAAGGTAAGGATGATTGGTCTCCGGATTGGTGAACCACTTCCAATTCATTTCGGCGTAGAGCTCGTTGGTCAAGGTTTCGATTTCCCCGCCAAAATATTCGGCGGCGGCCAAGGCTCCCAAGAGCATGGTTCCCGCAGAGGCGTTGCTGAGCTCGATGTTATGGGAATCCTTCCATCCGCGCTTGCCAGTGTCAGGATCGATGAAGTGGTACCAAAATCCATTGATGCGCTTGAGGTTTTTGAGCGTCTTGAGGGTAATGAGGATTCGTTTCTCGCCTTCTTTTCTAGTTATCCATCCCCGTTCCACGCCGATTACGATGGCTGTGAAATAAAAGCCCTGATGCTCGATGGGAATGGGGCTGTATGTATTTAGTCCGACGTAATCCCCGTTCGACATTCCATAGGTCGGGCTCTTCGGGTCGGAGTTCCATTCTTCCCAAAAGAACTCAAAACAGCCGCGCAGTTCTCTTTCCATCAGAGGGCTAAGTTTTTGCGGAGTGGATGCTACGGGGAAGAGGGTCTTTTTTGCCAATGCGGAGATAGGGTCGAAAAGCATTCCAAGCAAAAGCAAAGGAATGAAAAGGAGGCTTAAAGGCTTGGCTTTCATCTAACGACCTCAAGCATATCTTTGGGCGATGGACATGAGTTGTGGGAGTTTTAATGCCTGTTGTATTGTGAGCTCCTGAGTTTTGTTGCAATTGTGGCAAGTAAAATACTTAGGCATATTATTTTGTCGTTTCTGAAGGTGGATCATAGTCTTGCAACTAGTAAAGTTTTTCTTGTAGATTTGCAACATGACGAATGCAAGCGTCAGGGAGGAATTTTTCAAGAGCCTTGCCCATGACAACCAAATTATAAGAGTTTTCGACCTTTTGCCCGAGATAGCGTTTTATCTCAAGGACAGAAAGAGTCGTTTTGTTGCCCTTAATCGAAAGACTTGCGAGTATTTGGGTGTGTCTCGGGAAGAGGATGCTTTGGGGAAGACCGATCTGGATTTTTTCCCCAAGGATAGAGCAGACGTTTTTCTTTTGGATGATTTGGAAGTGATTCAAAGCGGTCAACCGATCGAAAACCGAATACAGCCTCATCCGCACGAGGAAATCGAGCGAGTGATTGTGACCAGTAAAATTCCACTACGAAACCAGAAAGATGAGGTGATTGGGTTGGCTGGTTTTTCGCGCGAATTGGAGCGATTGAGGGGAGGTTCCGGTTCGGCCGATCAATTTGCCGAGGCTCTCGAGCACCTGAAGAAGAATTTCAACACTCCGATGAATACTTCTGAACTGGCCAAAATTGCCGGCATGTCGATTAGCCAATTCGAACGCAGTTTCCGGAGGGGATTGGGTTCTTCTCCGAGGCAGTACCTATTGAGATTTCGGGTCGATTCAGCGGCCAGGCTATTGACCTTCTCAAACCGTTCTATTGCTCAGATATCAGAGGAATGCGGATTTCACGATCATGCTCATTTTACTCGGAGCTTCAAAAAGATGATGAACATGACTCCTCTTAATTTTCGCAAAAGACAGAAGGGGGAATAACTCTCCGGCCTTTCGGCTCAAACCAGTTTGATTGCCGAGAAAACGATCTTGGCGGGCAACCAATATTTGGAATCTTGTCGCGAGATGAATAGCCCTTCGTGTTTTTGAAAGAGCTTTTCGATGGAGTTCCAATCTTGGGGACTGCTGCTTCCTTCCTTGGTGTGATAAACCCATCCGTCATGGCCATTCTTGGCGAGTGACGACCACTCCTTGACGGTTTTAAAGGCGATGCCCAACTCCGCTTCGTCAATTCGGTTGTCCTTGTTGAGGTCGAAACTCTGAATGGAAGAGAGGTTGTCCCGAAGGAGTTGTTTGACCCGATCTTCCTGAGAAGAGCCCCGCTCTTTCTCGGGGGCGGCGATTGACTTGGGTTCAGGCGTCAGTCTTTTTTTTTGCCTCTGCCGCTTCTTTGCCTTGTTCAAGCAATTCGGCGGCCTCGGTTGGATTCTCCGATAATTTCCCAAGGAATTCAGGCAGTTCGATACCAACGTTCTTGGTGATTTGATGAAGAGGTGGCAGAGCACCGACAAGGCCGGAAACGAAATTCGCGGTGTCGTTCTTTCCACCTTCTCCCTTTCCTGAGTCCCAAACGGTTACGGAATCAATCTTAAGGTTGGATATGGCTTTGACTTGTTCCGCAACCAATTGTGGGAGTTGCTCGGTGACCAACAGCGTACTTGCCAAATCGGCTCCTCCGGCGGCTTGAACGATTCGGTCGAAACCCTCCGCCTTGCTTTGCAGGGCGGCCAAGGTTCCTCTTGCTTCCGCCTCCATCATGGACTGAATACCGTCCGCTTCCCCCTTCTTGAGCCGGCGAATTTTTTCCGCATCCGCTTCTGCCAAGGTTTCGATCTTCATCTTTTCGATTTCAGCAGGGACTACGATATTTGCGTGCTGGCTGGCTTGTTCGCGCGCTGCCCGGGCTTTTTCGGCCTCGGTTTCGGCAGCATAGGCCTCCTGAAAGGCTTGGGCGGACTTAACCTTTTCCGCGGCTACGGCTATTCTTTCGGCTTCCGCTTCTTGTTCCCGTCTTGCGGCATCGGATTGCGCCACCTTGATTTTCGCCAAGTTTTCACCCTCGGTTGCGGTTGCTTGAGCGCTTGCAACTTGAATCCTTCGTTCGCGCTCGGCTTCAGCTGATCCGATCTCACCGTCTCTTTCGCGCTCGGCTACGCTTACTTTTGCTTCATTGATTGCCCGGGCCGAAGCTTCCTTGCCCAGAGCGTCAATATATCCGGATTCATCGGTAATGTCCTTGATGTTCACGTTGATCAACTTGAGTCCGATTTTCTTGAGTTCAACCTCGACCCCATTGGTGATTTTTTCGATCAAAAGGTCCCGGTTCGAATTGACTTCCTCAATGTCCATGGTCGCGATTACCACCCGCATTTGGCCGAATATGATGTCACTGGCCTGTTCGCGTATGGCCTGCATGTTAAGACCGAGCAAACGCTCGGCCGCATTTTCCATGACCCCGGGCTCCGTGGAAATACCAACCGTAAACGTGGAGGGAGTGTTTACCCGGATGTTTTGTTTGGAAAGGGCTCCGGTCAGAGATATGTCAATGGGAATGGGAGTGAGGTCGAGCCATTGAAAATCCTGAATGACGGGCCAAACGAAAGCTGCTCCACCGTGAACACAATTTGAGGAACGGCCCCCTTTGGTTTTACCGTAAACGACCAAGACCTTGTCCGATGGACAACGCTTGTATCGTTGTACCCAAAAGAAAAGGGCTCCCAGTAAAATTACGGCAGCGGAAGTGATCAGGATGAGAGGGAACATGACTTAGGTTTTGTTGTAGGTTTGCAGCGAGAGATTCTCCGCTTCAGGATTTTGTCTTTGATTCGTTTTCAAGGGGTTCGACCAAGATGGTTTGTTGGTCCACCAATTCCGTGACTCGAACGGCGACTCGGTTGCCTATTTTCTTTTCGTGGTCGGTAACGGATTGAACGATTTTCAGCCGGCCTTGAACCATGACTTCGACTTGACCAATCCCTTTTCGGTTGGGAGGGACGGGCAAGTAGACCGACCCGACTTGGCCAATTGCATTCGAATAGTCCAACGTTCCCTCCTGCCGAAGGCTGTGCAGGTAGGCCATGAGGTAGAAAACCATGGCCAAAAACGCCGCACCCACCAAGGCCGAAACAACGGTCGTGACTCCCAACCCAAACCCGGCCTCCGTCATGGAGGCGCCCGTCCAACCAAAACCGGTGAAAAAGGCCCCGATCGTACGAATGGAAAGGATTCCGGAGGCTCCTCCTTCTCCCCCATCCGCCAAGTCCACGTCCGCTTCGATACCGTCCATATCTCCTCCGATTAGCGAGAGAACCAATTGGATCGACAAAACCAGACTCGAGACCGCTCCAATCGCCACAAAGGTTTGCATGGGTGCGGAGAGATTTTGCCAATAGTCGATCATTAGGTTGCTTGAGGAGGCGTCGGGTAAGAGAAAAAATTAAGTTATCAGAAGCAAAGGAATAAGGTTTCGCGCGGTGTTGAGT
>JAYOII010000154.1:2455-7375 GCA_038118685.1 Opitutia bacterium | reverse complement strand
ACCCCATGGAGGTCGAACTCCTTTTTTCACGCCGGCCGTTCGTGAGCGAAGCATCCGAACAATTTACCTTCGTCCAGCCAAACGGTACGCAGGAGGTCAAGTTGCCCGCCGGCGAAAATCACGTATTCGCCTTGCCCGCAAAGTATCGCGAAGGAAACGTCATGATCGAGATCGAAGCCGGAGGAGTCCGCAAGTCCAAGACTTACTACGCAAACCGCCTGCAGGTGGAAATGACCGAGAGCTACGGACGGGTCCGGGTAACCGAGGACAAGACCGCCAAGCCCCTGTCCTCGACCTACGTCAAGGTATACGCCCGCATGAACGACGGGCGGGTCAAGTTCTACAAGGACGGCTACACCGATTTCCGGGGGAAATTCGACTACGCTTCCCTGAACACCGGACAACTGGACGACGTGGACCGCTTCGCCGTGCTCGTTCTGGATGACCAAGCCGGCGCCATGATTCGGGAAGCCAAGCCACCCAAGCAATAAGATACGCGAAAGGAAAGAGCTAGAGTCGGGTCGAGAGTTCCTCGGCCTCGGCTTTGTCTCTAGTAATCTGCGATTTGAGTGCTTCCAGAGAATCGAATTTTTTCTCGGCGCGTATGAACTTGAGCAAGTTGATTGAAATCGAATCCCCAGGTTGATGAACCGAGTGATCTCCTTCACCCATCAAATGTACTTCGAACAAAGGTTCAACTGCTTCTGCCTGCTCGACGGTTGGGCGAAGACCGTAATTCGCAACCCCATGGACGGACTCTTTTTTTTCCGGAAAGGATACCTCGACCAGATAAACCCCATAGGCCGACCGGGCCTCGGGAAGCCAAGGAAGGTTGAGAGTAGGAAACCCAATCGACCGCCCCAACTTGTTCCCCTGAACCACCTGTCCCTCGACGCGGTAAGGAAAGCCGAACATCCGATTGGCCAATTCGATCTCCCCCAAGGCCAAGGACTCCCTGATTCGCGAACTGCTAATGGGGCGATCTCCCTCGAGCACACCTCCGGCAATGCAAACCTCAAGTCCGGCGCGGGCGCCATTTTCCCTCAGAAAGGACGCGTCTCCGAGGCGGTCCTTTCCAAATTGAAAATTCTCACCCACGCAAACCCCACGAAGATTGGGGATCCGGTCCTTCAGATAATCGGGGAAATCCCTGGATGAAACCTCGGACAAAGATTCGTCAAAGGGTTTCATGACCACGCAGTCCACACCGCAGGAAAGGAGCGCTGCGCTCTTCGCCCGGGGATCCATGATCAGGGGTGGTTCCTTGCCCGGCCTCAGAAATTTGGCCGGATGTTCGGGAAACGTAAGAGCCGCGACCAAATCGTTTTCCCTCCCGGCTTCCTCTACGGCCAAGTTCAGCACGGCTCGATGCCCGAGATGCACGCCATCGAACATTCCAATCGCCAACCAAACCGGCCTGGTCTCGCGCTTTCCGAGTTCGGCAAGAGAACCAAGGACCGGGGAAGGGATCACAATGCGTGGGTCGGAACCGCCTGATGAACGGGAATGAGCAGTTCGCCAAATTCGGAAAGCGGGCCTTCTTCAATCGAATCAAGAGTATGCGCGTCCTTCAGATCGAACTGGTCGATCAAGGTACGCCTCAGCGCAGTCAAGTGGGCTCCGCAATCAAGTCTCTGCCCAAGGTCATGAGCAACGGTACGCACGTAGGTTCCTTTGCTACTTGCCATCCTGAAATCGATCTCGGGCGATTCGAAGCGAAGGGTTTCGAATTTGTTGATCCGGATGAACCGTGGTTCACGCTCCACGGTCTTTCCCTTGCGAGCCATCTTGTAGAGTGGCACGCCATCAATTTTCTTGGCCGAAAACATGGGTGGAGTCTGATACTGGTCACCTAGAAAACCATCCATCTCCTTATGAACCGTTTCCTCGGAAAGTCCATCGGGTACCGGCTTCTCGGCAACCACTTCCCCATCCGCATCCTGGCTGTCGGTTTCGATGCCCAGTCGGATGGTGCCTTCGTAAGTTTTGTCCAGGCTAATCAGATACTGAGAAGCTTTGGTCGCCTTCCCAATGAGCATGATGAGCAAACCCGTGGCCATTGGGTCCAAAGTGCCGGCATGACCGATTCGTTTCATGTTGAGCTTGCGCCTCAGTCGACTCACCACGTCGTGAGAGGTGATCCCCTTAGGTTTGTCCACGAGCAAAATACCCTCGAAATCTCCTTTTCTCGGTTGCATCAGTTCATTTCTCCAGCTTCGACACGTTTCAAATGTTCCCCGATCGCGCTAACGAACTCGGGATAAAATTCGTCCAAATCCATTTCCAAATTAAAGCCGGCGGCGCAAGCGTGCCCACCGCCTGAAAATTTCTTGGCCAACAGATCAACCCTGAAACGAGAGTCCTTGGCTCTCAAGCTTCCCTTGATCTGCCCGTTTCTATCCTCCAACAAGCTCCCGATATCCACCCCGTCGAGCGAGCGGGAATAATCCACGAAATTCTCGGCATCCTCGGAACTGGTTCCGGTTTCAGCATAATAGGATTCCCGGATCGAGCCGATGCATACGCGATCACCGAATTCCATCCGAAAGCTCGCAAGGAATTTCTGCAAAAGTTGAATTCTGCCCGATTTTTCACGCTCGTACAATTCATGGGCAACGCTTGACGGATTGGCTCCTGCTTCGCATAAACGCCGGCACACCTCGAACACGGAGGCGTTCGTCCCCGAGTAACAAAACTGTCCTGTATCCGTACAAATCCCCAAGTAAAGAGCCTCTGCAGTTACGGAATCGATAGTCATTTCGTTATCCAAAAAGAATTTGGCCAAAATTTCACCCGTTGCGGAAGCTTCCGGCAGGACCAAGTTAATCTCCGCATAGCCATCGTTCGAGACGTGATGATCGACGTTCAGGAAGATATTCGGAAATCGAGCGGCAAGCTCATCCCCCACCCGCTTGTGATCGGCGCAATCGACCGTGATCGCTACGACATCATCGCCATCCACTTCATCCGGGCGAAAAAACGGGGTATCGCCGACAAACTTTTGCAAGGTCCGTGGAACAGGATCGGCATTCACCGCACGGGCATCGATTCCCTGAGACAGCAAAACCCGGGTCAAGGCGACCTGAGAACCGACGCAATCCCCATCGGGACGGCGATGGCCAAGGACAACGACGGATTTGCCCGCCAATTGGGCAAGGGCACTGGAAAATGCGGAAGATTCTTCGAGAAATAAGACCATGAGGTAAAGTGTGCGTTCTAATCGACCACTCTAGCAGAAACTACCCTTGAGGGAAAGCCCGTAAAGCCTGCGAGGTGGCATGAGAACCTCCGTCCACATTCACTTGCCGACGATGGACCGGAAAACCCTTGAAGCACCACCCGGCAGGGCCCGCAAGGTAACGAGGCCGATCAAGCAGGAGGGAACGAGGATAACAAGCAATTCTTGCTTTGCGGTCAGGCCAACGTAATTGGATAGAAAAGAGTGAAAAAAAATGAAAGCAATCCCGCTCAATTGGGTAAAAAGGTTGGTCGCGGCCAATACCCTGCCCCGCCGGTCTTCCTCCGACTGATCCTGCAAGTAACCGTTCAAAGGCACGAAAAACAACGCCCCCGAGAAACCAAGAGACAAGCAACCGGCGTCAAAGACTTTTCCCATGGGGTCGCTCAGAAACAGGATGACCAATGAGACCGGCATGATCAAACCACCGATGACAGTCAAACCAAGTTCGATTTTCCCACGGTTCAGGTAAGCAACGAACAAACTCCCCCCCATGATCCCCAAACCCAACAAAAGAAACCAATAGCCATAAAGGGCGCCCAATCCCACGTCACCCTCAACCACCTCCCCCGAAAGCTTGACTATCACCAGATAGAAAAAACCACCGACCGACCAAAACCATGCATCCCCCAAGGCAGGGCCTCTCAATTTTCGGTCCTTCATCAAATCGCGCATGTCCCCAAAATGGCTCCAAATGATTCCTATCTTGAAGGCTTTGGCCTTGGCTGCCTCCGTCGAAGGGGTGGGAAGAAAAGCCAACCAGGACAACAAGGCCAAAGACATGATTCCCAAAGCAAGGATCAAAGCGGCATTCCACCCGCCGTTTTCGACAACGAGGCCGTCAAAGGACATGGCTCCGACGAAAGCGCCTCCCAAAATGCCTACCATGGCGAGCATTTCCGTCCATCCCACCGCCATCGCCAACCGGTTTGAGCCGACGAGTTCCTTGAGAATTCCCTTCTTGGCAGGGGACAGAAAGGCGGACTGGGTGGACAGAAGAAAAAAACCGATCAAGGAGATCGGCAAGGAATGACTGACCAATCCATATGAGAGCAATCCCAAGCCGAGCAACTGGGCAAGCAAGGTCAGGCTGACCACCTTTTTCTTGGGAAACCGATCCGAAACCCAACCCGCAAGTGGCGCGAAGATAACGAAAGGAAGAATCAGAAGGATGGAGACCTGTACGTTAACCTCGTCCATGCTCGATTTTCCGAACTGAGCAGCAGCCATAACGGGAAGGATCGCCTTCATGGCGTTATCGTTGAATGCCCCGACCGTTTGCGAGAAAAGGAGCGGAATGACCGAGTAAAAGGGTCTCTTTTCAGGATCTTCGCTCATTGGCGCAAGGTTGGCTGAGTTGCATCTAAAAAGGATAACGTCTTCTATTTTTCAATTGCCAAGACAAAAGCAGGTCGTCTCCATGGATTGACATGAAATCCTCAGCCCTTCTCCTCGCGGCATTTGGCTTGGCCATTCAAGTCACAATGACCGCCAAACCGTTGAACGTCCTCTTCATCTTTTCCGATGATCACGCCTATCAGGCTATTTCGGCTTATGGATCGAACAGGAACAAAACGCCCAACATCGACCGGCTTGCCAAAGAGGGAATGATTTTCCACCGAGCCTTCGTGACCAATTCGATTTGCGCCCCCAGCCGGGCCGTCATCCTCACGGGCAAGCAT
>JAYOII010000154.1:0-2445 GCA_038118685.1 Opitutia bacterium | reverse complement strand
ACAACAGACCTTCCCAAAACTTCTTCAGAAGAACGGCTACCAAACCGCCATGATCGGAAAATGGCACCTCAAGAGCGACCCCACTGGTTTCGATTTCTGGCAAGTTTTGCAAGGACAAGGGCCCTATTACAACCCGCCCATGAACACACCGGATGGGGTAAAGCGCATCACCGGTTATACCACCGACGTTATCACCGACGTCACTCTGGATTGGCTCGAGAACGGAAGGGACAAGGACAAGCCCTTCTTCGTCATGAGCCAACACAAGGCCCCCCATCGCAACTGGCAGCCCGGCCCGAAGCACTTGAACAAGTACGACGGGATCGACCTGCCCGAACCGGAAACCTTGCGCGACGACTACAAGAACCGGCTTTCCCCTGCTGCCAACCAGACCATGACCATTACCCGGCACCTCTCCGCCAATGACCTGAAGCTCAGGGCTCCGGGCAACCTGACCCCCGAACAGAAAGCCAAATGGAACGCCGCCTACGACCCCAAGAACAAGGCCTTCGAAGAAGCCAAGCTCGAAGGCGACGAGCTTTTGAAATGGAAATACCAACGTTACGTGAAAGACTACCTGCGCTGCATCGACTCGGTCGACGAAAACATCGGCCGGCTCCTCGACTACCTGGACAAGAGCGGGTTGGCGGAAAATACGGTCGTGATCTACTCCTCCGACCAAGGTTGGTACCTAGGGGAGCACGGTTGGTACGACAAGCGTTGGATGTACGAGGAATCTTTCCGCACGCCTTTGATTGCGCGTTGGCCGGGGGTAACCCAGCCCGGCAGCAAAAACCACGACCTCGTGCAAAACCTCGATTATGCCGAGACCTTTCTCGATCTTTGCGGGGTCAAGCGCCCCAAGGATATGCAAGGCGAATCAATCGTTCCTTTGCTGAAGGGCAAGAAACCCAAAGACTGGAGAAAGTCTCTCTACTATCACTATTATGAATTTCCCGGCGCCCATAGTGTTCGTCGCCATTACGGTGTCCGTACGGAAAAGCACAAACTGATTCACTTCTACAACTTGGACGGTTGGGAACTGTATGACTTGGAAAAGGATCCGAACGAATTGAATTCGGTTTACGGAAAGCCCGAGTACGCGGCCTTGACCAAAGAACTGAAGAGTGAGCTGGAACGTTTGCGCAAACTCTATCAGGTACCGGAAGACACCCGTCCGGTGAGCAGGCAAAAAAAGCCCAAGAAGAATCCGAATAAGAAGTAAGGCGACTCAGGCGATCAAGTCGATCGCACGAGCAAGTCGGAAATCCTTTTCGGTTACTTTTCCGCCCGCGTCATGAGTGTTCAGGGAAAGTTTCACTTGCTTGTAGCAGTTGAAGATTTCCGGGTGATGGTTTTGTTCTTCCGCCTCATAGGAAAGCCTGAGAAGGAAAGACATCGCTTCTCGAAAATTCTTGAAACCGTAGGTTTTTGAGAGCTTGTCATCTGCCCAAATCCACCCACTCATTGCATCTAACCTTTGGCTTATTTCGTCCTCGCTCATCGGATTGTTCATGAAGCCAAGCTTATTCTTTACTTTCCTCGTTGTCAATTGACCGGGAACCCGTTGAAATGGATTCATAAAAATGCACGACCTTACGCCTGAGGACATGGAAAGACTCCCAAGTCACGTCGCCATCATCATGGATGGCAACGGTCGATGGGCTCGCTCTCGCGGCAAACCGCGGTTGTTCGGTCATCGAAACGGGGTGGAGAACGTGAGGGCAATCGTCAAAACGGCCTTCGAAATCGGGATTCCCCACTTAACCCTCTACGCCTTCAGCACCGAAAACCAGAACCGGCCCGGGGAAGAGAAAAGCGGCCTCATGCGCTTGTTGGAGGAATTTCTCAAACGGGAATTAAAAAACATGATGGGAGACGATATCCGCTTGCGGGCAATCGGCGACCTGAAGGGGCTGCCCGAATTCGCCCAAAAAGCGGTAACCCAAACAATCGAAAAAACCAAAGGCAACGAAAGTTGGAACCTTACCCTCGCGCTCAACTATGGAAGCAGGCAGGAAATCCTCCAAGCCGTTCAATCCATTGCCCGACGGACAAAAGGCTCGGACGAGGATCTTGACTGGGAAACCTTTTCAAGTTTTCTGCAGACCAAGGACCTCCCGGACCCCGACCTGATCATTCGTACTTCGGGCGAATTCCGCCTCAGCAATTTTCTTCTTGTACAGGCTGCCTATGCGGAAATCTTCGTTTCTCCGCTCAACTGGCCTGACTTTGGGCAAGATGCTTTCATCGAGGCCTTGAAGGACTACACCCACCGGGAACGCAGGTTCGGAAAGACCGGTGAACAACTCGCCACTGCCTCTACAAAATCATTCCCCGGAAACTTATGATTCTGCGTACCCTTTCAACCATTCTTCTCTGGAGCCTGATCGGGGGAGTCGTCTACTCCCTCAAAGAGGCGGGGGCCATGTGGATTCTCAACCT
>JAYOII010000153.1:0-7451 GCA_038118685.1 Opitutia bacterium | reverse complement strand
TGTCGATGAATACGGATGCGAGCTTGGCGGTTTCACCACCGGCCTTTTTTGCGATTTCGACCATCGCGGTGGCTGCTTGGGGGGCTTCGATCAGGCTGATGGCAAAGAGTATGGATCGTCTGAAGGCATCATCCTTGTCCTTGTCCATTGCCCAGCCCTTGAGCTCGTTGACCGCGCTGACCGGGTGCAAGCGCCATACGAGTCCGGCATATTTCGAATCGAATTTCTTGCCCGAATGTTTTTTTCGCAAGGCGGCGTATACCTTTTCCTCCTTGTCGGTGCAGCCAATGCCGAACGCTTCAACGTAGTAACGGTCCTTGCCGTCGTACCCATCGGCAATTTTGAGAAGCAGGTCACGGGATTTTTCAAAAGGTACGTAGCGCAGGGCCAAGGCCACTTCCCTACGGACAAGAGGGGAGGAGTCACCGGCCAGTTTCTTCGCATGTTCGAGAACCCGGTGGTTCTCGTGCCGAAGAGCCCGGAATGCGCAAATGCGCGCCTGGGGGTCCTTGTGCTTGAGACGGGACTCGACGATTGCCAGGCCTTCGGAGCCGAGTTTAGCCAACAACCAAGTTGCCCGGGCCTGGATAAAACGGTTCGGGTCATCGAGCAATTTCTTGACTGCGGGAATTGATTTTTCTCCCGCTGTCTCGAGGCGGGCCCGTCCGAGCTCCCGCACGTTGGGTGACGGGTTGCGCAAGGCGGCAATTTGTCCGCTTGTGGTGGAGAGGTCGAACTTGGGGACGGATAGTTTGGCCCCCTTGGGCGCGATCCGGTAAATCGCGCCGGTCTGTCCGACGTCCCGCGTGCTGTGTCCGCCCACCCGGGGATCAAACCAGTCGGCGACGTAGATTGCGCCGTCCGGACCGACCGTGACGTCGCTCGGGCGAAACAACGTGATGTAACCGATTTGACCGCCTGCATTCCGGAAGTCGGCGCCGGCGAAATTTTTCTTCGGGTTACTGGTGATGAAGATGTCGCGCTCGGGCAGGGTGATCCCCGCTCCCTCGGGTTTCGGATGGTATCCGAACAAGGTATTGCGGGCGGGTTCGCAACTGATGACGTATCCACCGAAGCGGTCTTCCATGATCCCGTTCTCGTAAAAGGCGATTCCGGTGGGCGATCCGCCCCCGTAGACATCGCCGGCCGGTACCGTGCCCGGGTCTTCCTGTCTCCACTCTCCGACTTGCGTGGTTTGTCCGGGCATGATGTCGGCCCGCCAGTTGCGCTTTCCGTTGCGGGAGGCGAAGCCCATGTTTCCGTATTCCATCAACCAAGCCGTTCGGCTTGCCGGCGGATCGTCGTTGTCGTTTTGGAAGACGTCCCCGAACGAACTGATCGCCTGTTCGTAGGAGTTGCGGAAATTGTGTCCGATGGGGCGCAAGCCCGTGCCGTCCGGGTTCACGCGCAGGGCGACTCCGCCGACGTAGACCTGTCCGTCCCCGCTGGGCAAGCCCGACACGTTTCTCGAAGAATAAAAACTTCCTGCGTTCAATTGCCAGCCTTCCTTGTCGGTGACTTTCGCTCCTTTGTTCCCATGGTTGAAATAGTATTGTCCGTTCGGGCCGACCGTTACCGAGTGGAGGCTGTGGTCGTGGTTGTTCCCGTCGAACCCGGTGAGCAAGACCTCGCGCTTGTCCACCCCCTCGTCAAATACGGCATTCCGGTTGACGTCCGTGTAGACGATCAAGTCAGGGGACTGAGATACGATGATCCGGTTGTCGATCACCGCAATCCCGAGGGGGGAGATGTATCTCATTTTCTGAACGAAGACGTGCGAACTCTCGGCAACGCCGTCTCCATCCTTGTCCTCGACCACGACGATCCGGTCACCGTCGGGCTGAGTCCTTCTCCCCCGGTAGTTGCGTCCTTCCGCAACCCAGATGCGTCCCTTGTAGTCGATGTCCATGTTAGTCGGGTTGTAAAAGAGCGGAGACTTTGCCCAGAGGGTGACCTCCAGTCCCTGTTCAGCCATGACAAGCTGGTCGGGCGGGTAATGATCGATGCTCGGGGCAAGCCCGCGCTCCTTGGCCGAGGCCTTGGATATGCTCCCGAGGTTGGGCGGTTTGTCGAACACCAGAAACTGCACGCTGGTTTTGGACCCTCCTTGCTGCTTGCTCCCGCCGTCGTCCAATCCGCCCCGGGCTAGAAACTGCACGTACTTGTGGCCCTTGGGCAGTTCGTAGTGGATCACGCTGTTGGCGTGCGCTCCAATTCCGTAGGCAACCGGTTTGCCGTTTATTTTCATGGGGCTTCCCCCGCAGTTCTTGTTGATCCTGACTCCTCCCCAACCCGTGCTCGCGGACTTCCACTTGAGTTCGGTCAATTTGGTTTCCTTGCCTTGAGCGTCGACGAGTCGGGGTTGCGCCCAGTCCGCCCAGTCGCAGGAGTGAGAATCTCCACCGTCTGCCATGACCAGGTAAAGATCCTTGGCTCCCTTGACGTTGGCTTTGACCTCGGCGGCGTGTCCCTTGGTTTTGGTAGTGATCACCTTGCTGGCAAAAAGCGCGTCTTTGACGTCGAGTGGTTTTGTCTTGGAAGGGGTGGATGCTGCTTTTTTTCCGCCCATCCTGCTCGTTGGGTTGGGGAGTGACTTCACTCCGCCCTTGGGAACCTCGAGCTTGGCCGTCCAAATGATTGCATTGAGTACGCAGGTGCGGAAATCGTCCTGATCCCAAGACTTGTGATGGTGAGCCCCCGTAATGCCGAATCCGCGTTGTCCGTTTTCCCTTTCCGACGCCCACGCGACATGCTGTTTTTCCTTTCGCTCTAGGACTGCCTTTCTGACCGCGGGGTTGTTGCTGTGAGGGCCGTCGTTGCGCTTGAGGGTGTCCGCAGGGGGCAGGGCGCTGAGGATCGGAGTGACCCCCTTCATGCCTTCGCGAAAGCGCATGTGATAGTACCATTCGTCCTTCAAGGTGAAAGGCTTGACCCCGTTTGCGACCGGATGCTTGGGGATGGTTTTGAACTCCGCCGTCCAGTGCGGGTTGACCGACCAGAAGGTCTCGAAGTATCCGCCGATCCACTTCAAAAACATGGTGCCCGGGGCGCCCTTGGGCACTTCCACCCCGTAGTGTACGCAAACCAAGCCCACGCCTTTCTCCGCCAAGGCGTCGAATTGCTTGAGGTGCTTGTTAATCGGATGCCTGCCTCCTCCGTCCGAGAGGATGACCACGGTGGCGGCGTCTTGGAAGATGGCGGGGTCGCTCGGCCAACCACCCTTGTGGATCGCGGTCTCGATCGCGAGGCCCGATTCCTTGACCAAGGCATTGGAGAGGAGGTCAACGCCCTCTCCCCAGTTATGGGCGCTTGAGCCGTGGCTGTCCCGTCCCGCGACGAATACGACCTTGGTCTTGGCCCAACCGGTCAGGGGAATGGCCGAAAGCATGGAAAGGAACAGAAGGAGGGCTTTTGAAACGCGATTTCTCATGTTGTTCTTTCTACGATGGTTGCCCTCATTCTCAATAATAAAGAAGAGCAAGCTTGAGGATAGTCAAAAGGGTATTGGGCAACCTGAATTTGTTTCGGCCCAAGAATTCTTGGGTTGAAGACGGACCTATTTATCTGTGTCTTGTTCGGTCTATGCGAAAGATTCCAACCTATCCGCACAAAACTTATTCAGGGCTCTTGGGACTTTGTCTTCTCTGGTTCATGGTCGTGGCATGCGGTTCTCAAGAAATTAAAATCGAACCTCCGGAACTCGAGCTTGCCGATTTTACCAGTGACGGGTGCAGCTTGTTCATCGACGGTACTTTCGAAAACCCCGAGCTTTGGAAGGAATGCTGTCTGTTGCACGACATGGCCTACTGGCGGGGAGGAACCGAAGAAGAGAGAAAGCAGGCCGACTTGGCGTTCAAGGCGTGCGTCGAGAAGAAGACCGAAGATCCGGTGCTGGCGAACTTGATGTACGAGGCGGTTCGGGCGGGCGGGGCGCCCCATTTCCCGACTTGGTATCGCTGGGGCTACGGTTGGCCGATTGGCCGGGGGTACAAAGCTTTGACTCCGAAGGAAGAGCAACTGGTTGAGCAAAAGCTGGAAGCCTACCGTTCTTTGGAGAGGTCAAAAGAATGACTCGTTGGTTCGGATGGATGAGCAGATCCCTTCGGTGGTATTTCATGGCTTTCGACGGTGATGGTTCCCTTGGGTGACTTTGATTCCACATCCTGCCTCCGGGTTGCGGTAATAGGCGGCGGAGCGGCGGGGTTCTTCGCCGCGATTTCAACGGCCGAACTCAACCCATCGGCAGAGGTCGTTCTTTTCGAGTCGGGGAAAAAAGTTTTGCGCAAGGTCAAGGTTTCGGGCGGCGGGCGCTGCAACGTGACCCACTCTTGCTTCGAGCCTGCGGATTTGGCTCAAAAGTATCCCCGGGGCGGACGCGAGCTCAGAGGTGCCTTTCACCAGTGGCAACCCCGTGACACCATCGAGTGGTTCGGGCAAGCGGGCGTGCAAACCAAGACCGAGGAGGATGGGCGTGTCTTTCCGCTTTCGGATGATTCGCAGACCATTGTCGATTGCCTTGTCGGGCAAGCCCGCAAGTCGGGCGTCGAGGTTCGTCTCCAACGGGGCATGACGGGGATCGAGCTGGCGGAAGACGCAAAATGGTTGATCGAGTCGGGCGATGGCAAGAAGGAGCCTTTTGACAAGGTGTGCATCGCAGCCGGTTCGCTAAAGAGCGGCGGGCTTGAGAAACTGATCGAAGCCCTTGGCCATCGGATCGAGCCATTGGTTCCTTCTCTTTTTGCCCTGAACGTCAAGGATCTGAGAATTGCCGGCCTGGCCGGACTTTCCGTCCAGGAGGCGAGCGTACGGATTTTGCCCACGGGCAAAGCTCAAAGTGGTCCGCTCCTTGTCACTCACCGTGGAATGAGCGGCCCCGCTATCCTGAAACTGTCCGCATGGGAAGCCCTTGCTTTTGCCGAGCATGATTATGAACTCGAGGTGGAGGTCAATTGGTTGCCCGGATGGAACCGTGGTCGCGTGCTCGAAAAGTTTGCCGAGTTACGCAAGAGAAAGGGAGATTCCCTGGTCAAAAGCAAGGTATTCGATCAACTGCCGAGGAGATTGTGGGAAAGCCTGCTTTGGGCTGTCGGGGTCAGTCCGGAGGATCAATGGGCCCGAATGAAGAAGGCATGCGAAGATGCATTGCTTGCCGAATTGATTGCCGGGCGTTACCAAGTCAAAGGAAAGACGACCAACAAGGAAGAATTCGTGACCTGTGGAGGAGTCTGCCTGAAGGAGGTTGATTTTCGCACCATGGAGAGCAAACTGCGCAAGGGGTTGCATTTCGCGGGCGAGTGCCTCGACTTGGACGGCGTCACCGGAGGATTCAACTTTCAAGCTGCCTGGACGACCGGACGCATTGCCGGACGGGCGATGGCCGGGGTAGGAGAGTAGACCGTCTTTTCGATTGCCTTCGGATTAACCGTTGCTCTTGAGTGTCGGGATGACGTTCCGGAGATACTCCTTTGCATTGAATTTATTTAAGGCTTGGCTGGCCTTTTTTTTGGTCATCCAAGCTGTTGCTCACGAAGGCCCCGATCCTCTCGGTCATTGGATAGGCCAAGCCGATCGGGTCAAAGACGGTAAGATGATGGCTCGTCTCGGTCCCGACGGAACCCTCTCTTTCAAGCCGAACTTTATCCAGGACCGTTTGGGGCAATCGATGTTTTTCGAAGGACCGAAGGCCAAGTGTCTATTGGCTGCCGATTTCAAGTCCGTCTTAAAGTCAATGCCTCGCAAGGCCGTTACTCTTTCGGCCTGGGTCAGCATTTCCACACCCCGAGAGTGGGGAGGGATCATAGGTGCTCTGCAGGATAACGGGGACAACGAAAAGGGTTGGATTTTGGGCTACAACGCCTCTACTTTCTACTTTGGTCTGTCCACTGCCGGGGCCGACGACGGAAATGGGAAAATGACCTATCTGAGAGCCAAGACCAAATACCGCTTGGGCAAATTTTATCATCTCACCGCAGTCTACGACGGGAAGAGCATGGAACTTTACGTCAACGGCAAGAAGGAAAGTCAGAGCGAGGAGCAGAGCGGAGATCTTCTTTACCCGGATGCCGCCCCTTACGTTATCGGCGCTTATCAGGACGCCGATGAGTTTCATCCCCACCATGGGAGAATCCGCGAAGTCCAGGTCTATGGGGAGGCGGCCAAGGCGGAATGGGTGGCCAAGGAATTCGCCCACAACGAATCCCTCGCCACCGAGAAATGGAACGAGGCCGAACCTTCTTTTCAAGTCCTCGTCGAGCCCTACCTGCAATTCGCCACCCAAACCTCCATGACCGTCATGTGGCATACCAGTTTGGAAGCTTCTTCGGTTGTGCGCTATGGCCCGACCGACGCCTGCAAGCAGAGCATAGAGGGCAACGCTTCCGTCATCCATGAAGTCGTTCTCAAGGGCCTTGAACCGGGGACCCAATATTTTTATCGTGTGGAATCGAGGACTCCCGCGGGTACTTCCTACCTGAGCGAGCCTGCTACCTTCAAGACGGCGGTGAAGAGAGAAACCCCCTATGCTTTTGCCGTCATCAGCGACACCCAAGGGAACCCGAAGGTGTCGAAGCAAATTGCCGAGCTAGCCTGGGGGCAACGCCCGAGCTTTCTCCTTCATCCCGGAGATTTGGTTTCCACCGGAAAGAACCGGGATCACTGGCTCAAGCATTTCTTTCCCGGTATGCGTCCGTTGATCAATCACGTCCCTTTCTATCCCGTGCTCGGTAACCACGAACAAAATGCGAAACACTACTACGATTACGTATCCCTTCCCGATCCCGAGTACTATTATGCCTTCGACTTTGGCAATGCTCGCTTCTTTATGGTCGACACGAACCAGAAGGTGGACCCGGATTCGCTCCAATACAAGTGGTTGGAGAGGGAACTTTCCGCCTCAAAGGCAAAGTGGAAATTCGTCTGCCACCATCATCCGCCCTATTCTTCGGACGAGAACGATTACGGAAACTTATGGAAAAGCAACCAGGGAAGACACGGCGACGCGCGGGTCCGGGAGTTGGTCCCGCTTTACGAGAAACACGGAGTGGACCTGGTTTGGAACGGACACATTCATTCGTATGAAAGGACTTGGCGGATACTGGGGGGGAAGGCCGTGGAATCGGGTGGTCCTTTCTACATGATCACAGGCGGTGGAGGAGGAGGCCTGGAAACCCCGGCGCCGACAAGACCCTTCTTTCAGAACAACGTCCGACGCGGGCACCATTACGTTATGGTCCACGTCAACGGGGGAACGCTCGAACTCAAAGCCTTCACTTTGGACGACCGTCTTTTCGACTACCACAAGATCGAAAAATAGAGAGAGGGTTACTTTTTTGCGGGCGGGTTATGCTTTTTTATTTCCTCTTGCATGGTATGCAATAGGGAGTGTCGACCCTTCGCGTCCTGCCCGAGTTCCCAAATCATGAGTCCACCATATCCCTCTTGCATTGCATGGG
>JAYOII010000152.1:789-7465 GCA_038118685.1 Opitutia bacterium | reverse complement strand
GTGCGACACCTACAACCATTGCATTCGAAAGGCGGACAAGGGCGGAATCGTAAGCACTGTGGCCGGAGTCGGTGGGAAGAAGGGTTATTCCGGAGATGGGGGACAGGCCGCCAAGGCCTTGCTGAACGAGCCATACGAGGTGCGCTTCGACAAAAAAGGCGATCTCTATTTTGTTGAAATGATGAACCATTTGATCCGGAAGGTGGATATGAAAACGGGGCTTGTTTCCACGGTAGCGGGAACTGGAGAGAAAGGCTTTGGCGGAGATGGGGGACAGGCGAAAATGGCTAAGTTCAATCGGCCCCACAGTATCCAGTTCGGGCCGGATGGAGACTTGTATGTTTGCGACATTGGAAACCATCGGATCCGAAAGGTTTCGATGCGAACGGGGAAAGTCAGTACCTTTTGCGGAACAGGCAAGCGAATGAAGACCAAGGACGGAGGTAAAATTTCGAAGGTTCACTTGAATGGACCACGGGCCATCGACGTTTCGGGTGACCAGATGTGGCTGGCACTGCGCGAGGGCAATGCGGTCTACCGGTTGGACTTGAGCAAGGGAACGATTCATCACGAGGCAGGGACTGGCAAGCGGGGCTTTTCCGGGAACGGCGGACCGGCCAAAAGCGCTACGCTCTCGGGCCCCAAAGGCATTGCCCTCGGCCCGAGGGGGAATGTCTACCTGGCGGATACGGAGAGTCACTCGGTACGTATGATCGACCGGGCGACCGGCAAACTGGAATTGATCGCCGGTGACGGGAAGGCGGGAGACGGACCGGAGGGAGGCGACCCGAGGAAGTGCAGAATGGATCGTCTGCACGGGATATACGTCGATACGGACGGAGCAATTTATATCGGAGACACCAACACCCACCGGATCCGGGTCATTCGTCCTCGATCTCAATGAGGCTCGGTTGAAGCTCAGGAACAGTCCAAGAGAACTTTCGTAACCTTCAGCGCCTCGCTGTCGAGAAAACCTTGCTCGGCGCTCGAAAGAGGGTACTCCCTAGTAAGGACGTCTAGATCTACGGCACCCGCCTGCAGTAGTCCGAAAGCCTTGAGATAGTCGTCTTTCGATGATGCATAACTGGTGCGCAGGTCGATCTGCTTGCGAAGAAACTGCGTGACGTCCAACTCAATCGCCCGCGAATAGAGTGCAACGGCGGTCACAATTCCGTTCGGCCGAACGGAATTCCATGATTCGGACAAAGCCAAGTTCGAACCGGATGCTTCCACGAGAGCATCGGCTCCTTCAGGGAAAAAATGGAGAACCTGTTCATCCAAGGTAACCAATCCGGGGCCGACGACGAGTGTTTCAAAGCCGATTTCTCGAGCGGCCCGCAAGCGTGTCGGTTCATCGCGCTCGGTACCTGAGAGCAAAACGTTCGCGCCACGACTGCGGGCCGAAATAGCGCAGAGCAAACCGATGATCCCAGGCCCACTGATCACTACGTTCGATCCTTCGCCGATGGCCGAGCGGTTCCCGATGCAATGCTCGGCAACGGAGAGTGGCTCGGTCAGGGCGGCAAGTTTAAGTGGGAGCCCTTCGGGGACCGGAATAAGGAATTCCTGATCAACGCATACGTACTCGGCCATACCCCCGTCCAGATGCAGTCCCTGAACACGACGCCGGGAAGAAAGTTGCGGGAGGCTTTCCCTGCAATACCGGTCGTTGGGGTCATGGGGTGTCTGCAAGGCAATCATGATGGCATGATCGCCCACGTTCCACACTTTTGCCTTGTCTCCAACCTTTTCGACCGTTCCGGAAAGCTCATGCCCGAAGGTAACCTCCGGCAAAACGGACTCGTAGCCTTTGTGGTTCAGCCAAGCGTGCAGATCGGACCCACAGATTCCGCAATGAGAAACCCGGAGGAGAACTTGATTTTCGGCAGGTTCGGGGACGGGTAATTCGACCAAGCGGGCGGCTCGTTCTTCGCGGGCAAATCTGCGGAAGGCTTTCATTCGCTCTCCATCGAGTATTCCGCATGAATGGAACAGGCGATTTCTTTGGCCTTTTCCTTTCCAAGAAGAGCACTGATTAGGCTTAGTCCGAACTCAACCGCCGTGCCGGCTCCGCGGGAAGTCATGAGGTTTTCATCATGAACGACTAGCTGACCGGTCATCAGGTCAGGCAACTCGCCCGATGCACTGCCGTGAGCGGTATGCTTCCGATTGCGAAGAACCTGTGAGTCAAGCAAGAGCAGAGGAGCGGCGCAAATCGCGCCAATGATCTTGCCTGCCCTGTCGAATTCCTGAACAAGAGAAAGAATACGAGGGTTGTTGCGTAATTCGAACACGCCCGGTCCGCCGGGAATGACGAGGGCGTCATGCTCCCGGGCTGATGGTTCATCCAACAGACAGTCGGCTTCAATTTTGATATTCGACCGTCCGGACACCAAAAGGCTTTTTTCGCAAGACGCAATGGTTACGCCTACATCCGCACGGCGGAGGAGGTCAATTGGGCAAGTCGCTTCGATTTCCTCAAACCCGGTGGCCAAAAGAACAAGAGCGGATTTTGGCATGACGGGTCAAGAAGAAGCCTTTTCTTTTTTGGAAGAAGAATTCTTTGGGGACTTGGAATCGGTGGAGGAAGTCTTCTTTTGGGATCCCTTTGACCCGGAAGATGAATCCGAGGAACTGGATTCGCCACCGCTTTCCTTTTTCGGCGAACCGGCTCGCTTATAGTCGGTCTCATAAAAGCCTGTGCCCTTGAAAATCAATCCGGCCCCAAGTCCCATAAGTCGTTTGGCTTTGCGTTTTTTGCATTTCGGGCAGGATTTGACGGGGGAATCATTCATTGATTGAAACAATTCCCATTCGTGTCCGCAGGATTGGCATTGGTAATCGTAAGTTGGCATAATTAGCTTTAACTTATGGAGGATTTGTCGTTGGTTTCGCCAAAATACATGGCGCTTGAATAGGCGAGCAAAACCCATGCCCCGACGAAGAAAGACAGTCCGTACAGGGGTAGACCCAGCAGGACGATCCCCCAAAAGGCAATGACCGGGAGGATGAAGTCAGGCCACATTGACCGGGCCGATGCAAAGATCCTGCGCAAGTCCCAACAATCTGAAAACAAACTGCTTTGAAGATAGTTGTTTATCGAAGAAAGAATGAGAAAGGGGCAGAGGAAAGCGGTTAAAACCAAAGGGAAATAACTCACGACTCCGAGTAACCCGAAAGAAAGGAAATCCACAAGTTCACTAGCCAACCATCCAGCTAGAAGAGGGATTCCTCCATAGGCTAGCATCAGTACGAACATCCTTGATCCATTGGATAAAAGAGTAGGTATCTCCATGTCCGTCCATTCGGGCAATTCCCATTGGCGGGTTTGCCGAAGACGAATCGTGTACTCGAGCAAATACCCTAGTGAAAAGATATTGATAATCGGGATAAAGGAAAGAGCTCCTCCCCACAAAACTTTGGGTATCCAACCCGAGTGACCGAAAAGCCTTCCGCATACGGCTTCCAAACTTGGCATAAGAGGTTTAATATGACATTGTTCGATAAATTCGCAAGTCATGAATTTCATCCAAAAACTGAAGCAATGGCAGGCTTTGATCAACCAAAGCCTCGATCAGTGCTTGCCTGACGCCGAGGCCCGTCCCACGCGGTTGCATAAAGCCATGCATCACAGCATGCAGGCCGGAGGCAAGCGACTCCGGCCCATTCTTGTACTGGCCGCGCATGAGTTGTTTCCTAGCTCCATCGACCCTATGCCTGCTGCATTGGCAGTCGAATGCATTCACACCTACAGTTTGATCCATGACGACTTGCCGGCGATGGACGACTCGGATTTAAGGAGGGGGCAACCCTCCTGCCACAAAGCCTTTGACGAGGCGACCGCCATTCTTGCCGGTGATGCCCTTCAGCCACTTGCGTTCGAAATTCTTGCTCGAGGCTATTCGACCAATCCATCGCTTGCGGTCGAACTTATTTCCATTCTTTCCTTGACTGCCGGTAGTCAAAAACTCGTCGGCGGGCAAATGCAAGACCTCCTATCCGAGGGCACGAAGCCTTCGGAGGAAACTCTTTCTTATATTCATTCAAACAAGACGGCAGCCATGATTCAGGCTTCCCTTTTGTTAGGCTTGAAGATCGGTTCCAAGGGTGACGATGCAGCAAAGGTTGAGCTCATGTCTCAAGCGGGTGAGTCCCTGGGGTTGGCTTTTCAAGCCGTTGACGATCTTTTGGACGTTACGCGTAGCAGCCAAGAACTGGGAAAGGACGCCAAGCACGATCAAGTAGCCGGCAAGGTCACCTGGGTCACTCACGTGGGGTTGGAGGAAGCCCGCAAACTCGCCTCCGGTCATACGGATAGAGCCGCTCGATTCGTTGAAGAGATTGGAGGAGAAAACACCTTTCTGCTCGAGCTGCTTTCACACATGCTTGCCCGCCGCATGTAATGAGCGACGAAAGGAGGCTTTTCTCAAGAGACTGGAGGGCACGGTTGTCTTTCTCGAGGGAATCGGGCAAAGGATTCGCCGCCCCCGGAGGCGAATTCACGAGAGCTCTCTACGAATGGGTACTGACGGATAAAGAAAACACGCTTAGGTCCCTGCTGCGAGGGCAGCGGGTTGTTGAATTGGGTGCGGGAATGATGCCATACGGCTATGCCCTGGCCGCCGTATGCCAAGCGAAAAATTTTGTAGCCGTCGAGCCATATTATTCGGATCTTCAGGAGATTTCCATTCAGTCGTTCGTCAAAGAGAATTCGGGCATCGTCCCTCGAATTCCTTTCAAGGTAACAAGAGAGGACATGCTTGCTTACCTAATGAATGAACCGGATGATCTTCTTTGCATTCTTGCTTGTGGAATCGAAGACTGCATCTTGCCGGGAGCCGATTACAAGAAGAAGGTCGAACGGGAAATCGAACGCACGCTCGGGTCAAATTCTTTTTTTGTAAGTTCTCACAGCGACCTTTGCCCGCAGAGCCTCGACAGCATGCTTCTTTCTTACCCCAGGCCACTCAATCCATCGGTGGTCGAACGGCTTCGCCTCCATGGATGGAAGGATGCCTTCGACCTTCATGGCGAAGCATTGGCTCGACTTCGGGTCAATGCGGAAGGGAGTTCCTAGTCCATTTGTTGCGGCGTATCGCGGTTGCCGATCTTCAAAGGTGGCTCTTTTGCAGGGCGACGAGTTCCCCGATCCCTTTTTCAGCCAAGTCAAGTAGTTCATTCATCTGCGGGCGCGAAAAAGTTGCCTCTTCGCCCGAGGACTGAACTTCGACATACTGACCGGAACCGGTCATCACGACGTTTGCATCAACGGTTGCATCCCGATCCTCAGGGTAATCCAGGTCAAGCAGGCAGTGATCATTGTAAACGCCGACGCTGATTGCCGCAAGGTGATCCAGGATTGGGTCCTCGTCGATTTTCCCTTGCTCCAGCAAGCCGGTGATGGCGATTCTGGTGGCAAGCCAAGCTCCTGTAATCGATGCGGTGCGGGTTCCGCCATCGGCCCGAAGGACGTCGCAGTCAATCCAAAGTGTTTTCTCATGGAGTTTCTTAAGGTCCAGGACGGCCCGCAAAGATCGACCGATAAGTCTTTGAATTTCGATGTTTCTGCCGTCCTGCTTGCCCTTGCTTGAAGGTCGGTCTTTTCGAGTCAAGGTCGAGTAGGGCAGCATGTTGTATTCGGCGGTGAGCCATCCACCCGCAATTTTTTGTTGCCGCATCCATCCGGGTATTCGGTCCTCGATCATGGCGGTGCAAATAACCTGGGTGTTCCCGAACGAGCACAACACCGAACCGTTGGCATGCGGGGCTATGCCTGGCTTGAAGGTAACTTCCCTGAGTTCGTCCGGGGATCGACCGGAAGGCCTCGTGAAAACTTGATCAAGTTGTTGGGCAAGATCGGATTTTTCTGAATCGTCAGGTTTCATAGGTAACAAGAGGTTCGGGGTCTATAATTTTTGCTTCAAGAGGGGAGAGAGCCGAAGAAAACCATTCTCTGGAGTCGGAGTCCCCATGGTGAAGAAAGATTGTCTTTGGCGAAAGCTTTTTTGCCAATCCAATCAATTCATCGCGATCGGCGTGTCCGCTCAAGTCGAATTGACGAATCTTAGCCCGAACAGGCTCAACCCAATCGATTTCCCTGAACTCAAAAGGCTCGCCGGGTTGGGTCACCAATAGTTGGCCGCCCGGAGTGGACGGGTCGCAATATCCGACGAACAGAATCGAGTTGCGATCCTGCCCCAGCATCGAAGTCGCAAGTACGTACGAAGGGGTGTTCTCCACCATCATTCCGCTGCTGACGAGATAAATTCCTTGCATCGGCAGATCCCTTCCGGGGATCAGTTTTCTTGGCAGGGGGCGGGCACCCACGGACTTGAGGACCTTCCGACTGAAACGCAGGTCATTGGAGTTGCGGGATATCTCGTGAAAATGATTGACCAAGTCCATGCCCAATCCCGAGCAGAATACCGGAACGTCGGGAATGGCTTTGCGGCGGAAGGCTTCGTCAAGGACGAGAAGCATTTCCTGCATCCGACCAAGGGCAAAGATCGGCAACAGGACCGAACCTCCGCCAGAGAGGGTTTTGTTGATTGTCTCAAGCAGGTTGACGATTTCTGCTTCCCTTTGGCGATTGGGTTCACGGGAAGCCTGCCCCCTCGTGGTCTCGGTGACGAGGACGTCGACCTCAGTTAGCGGAGGGTGTGATCCGCTTAGGGTG
>JAYOII010000152.1:0-779 GCA_038118685.1 Opitutia bacterium | reverse complement strand
AAAGAAGATACGTTCCTTTTCGGATCGGACGCTCACCGACACGGCACCCGCGACATGTCCGGCGTGGTGCAAGGTGAGCTCGATTGAACGCCCGTCTTTTTCCAAAGTCAAAGGCGCGTCCGTAGACAAGGTTTTCATCCGAGAGTAAAGGGACGAGAGATCGCCTCTTCCGTAGAGAGGAAGTTCAGGCAAGTTGAGCTCCGAACGTTGGCGGCGCATGACGGAAATGCTGTTGGAAAGCATGCGTCTGGAAAGGATGGAACTCCCGTAACTGAGGAGGACAGGGGCCTCGGGGTGTTCTCGAGAAAGCAAAGGGAGGCTGCCCAAATGATCCAAGTGGCAGTGGGTAAGAATAATGAAATCCAAGGAGTTTCTCTCAATCAGCGAATGATCCGGAATAGATTCCGCTCCTGCGTACTTCGGATGCAGTCCTGAATCGATTGCAAAACGAAAGCCGTCGACTTCGCAAAGGGAGCAATTAGCCCCAATTCCGCCATGAGGATTCAAGTCGGTGAACTTCATGACAACCCTTCTCCTTTCTTCTCCTCTTCGGGGACTTCCAGTTGAAAAGGTGGCATTTTGACATGAATTTTATGACCTGAATCATCGACGCCATGAAAAGAACCTGAGGCAATCGCGGAAAGATGCGTCACATGGTAACTGTTGTAAGAAAAAGTGTCTCCAGGGTCGATTGTCGGGCATTCACCTACTATTTTTTCGCCTTCGACGACGGTTTTCGTTCCATCACTGTTGGTCAAGATCCATTTCCTCCCCAGGAG
>JAYOII010000151.1:0-7470 GCA_038118685.1 Opitutia bacterium | reverse complement strand
CAGAACGAGATAGAACCCAACCCCCAAAATGAGAAAAAAGGCATTTCGATCCTCTTGTCCTTTGAGGGCTTCCCACTTGTTCGAAACTTCTTTTTCGGACTGAGCCCTGTACTTTTCGGATTCAATTTCTATATTCTCCAGGCTTCTCTTCAGTTCGTCCCGGACCGTCTCATATTCGATTTTCGTCTGGTTGCGTTTTTGCCAAAAATCTTTCTTCTGACCTGGCTTCAGGTCATCGGCGTCAAAGGCAAATTCCTCGAGATCGAGAATGGCTTGTTCCGTTTTCGCAAGATCTCTTCGGACGGGCTCCAGAACCTCCTCGGGGTAATGATTGGAATAATTGGCAGCGATGTGATTGAGCTGTTTTTGGGCCAATGACAATTCATCTCTCGTCACTCCAAAAAGACCTGAATAACGTTCGGGATAGATGTCCAACGAGGTAAAAACGTTTCTTGTCGTGTCGAGAAAAGCATGAACGTCCTGGTATTCGATCGAGGACTCACCGGTTCGGCGCGTTTCTTCGTCCAAAAGCCTCGTCGCCTTTGCCAAATCGGAGAAAGCCCACCAACCCAGTCCAATCAGGAGGGATGCCCCCACAAGCGATACAATGGACAAGAGGGCGATGTAAGACTTGACCTTCAATGGAAAGAAATAGGCTCAATGCCTACAAAACGGGAACGGTGACTTGTATTTTTTTGGGGAAAGGGGACTCGGCAAAACAAGATGAGTAGTTCCTGATGACCCTCAGAAGTTGACGGTCCACGTCCGTGCCGCTTGAGGCAACCAGAAGCCCGTCCGACAATCGAAGCTCTTGGGCCAACCTCATTCCTATTTCCAGTTTTCGAATCAGGATTTCTTCAAGACGGTATTTTTGTTCAGCGACGACAAGCAATTGGGAAAGGCATTCCGTGATCTCCGGATCATACTCTTCCTTTCGGCTTTTGAGGGTTTGAACGATCAGGCTTCTGTCATGGCCTTGTTCCTCGTAATAATCAAAATCAAGCGCCACGCGAAGAATCGACGCCGCCTTTCGAATCCCGGATCCATCTTCTGTCTCAAACCTGTGCTGGATAGCCAGTTTCTCGAGAATTTCACCGACTTCTTCCAGCCCCGGAATTTTCTCTATGAGTTTTTGCGTGTCGTCAGGGAATTTTCGTACCATTTCCTTGACCGAGGAAGTCAAATCTTTCTTGTAATAAACGTCCTCGCTCACGGATTCCGGCAACGAGATGTAGGCTAACTGGGAAAAGATACTGGCAATATCCACCCGCCATGCATCTTCGAGCTTGATCATTTCCGCCAATTCGTTGGCGATTCTGCGCACCCGTTGAGCTCGACCGAAAAAGAGGGGCTTGACGGTGGACAGAGATTGGGCCAAAGCATCGACCGCGCCTCGCAGAGTTTGGTCCAATAAGATTCTCTTGCTCTTGATCAGGTCGTGCTGGGCCAACCCATCGTTAAGTACCCGAATAAGCATTTCGGGCGGGCATGGTTTGGAAAGCATGCGAAATATACTTCCCTCGTTCACAGCGGACATGGCAGACTCAAAATCCGTATGCCCGGTCAGTAATACGGTGACAACCTCAGGGTCTCTTTTTTTGATCTCCGAAAGCATGGTTGCGCCGTCCATTTGCGGCATGCGCATATCCGAAAGCACAAGCGCAAATCCTTGTTCCCGGTCAAAAACTTCCAATCCTTCCACTCCATTGGAAGCAAGGTGCAACTCAAAATCTTTTCTCAAATTCAACTGAAAACCTTTGAGGATGGATTCCTCGTCATCTACACATAGAATTTTGTTGTTCATGCTGCGAACTTACTTGAGAAAGAATTATCCGTAACTAGACAACTTCCCTTTCGATGGACAAATAATATCGCAGAATAAACTCTTTTCAGATAAAAGCAATTTCTCATTACTCATGCGAAGCTTTGGAAAAATTTCCCGGGGTCTCTTCCCGTGGATTCGCCAAAACGAAAAAAACACCCATGAAAAACGAAGGTTTCGGCGGCGCGTTTAAAAAGGGTCAGTCCATCTTGGGCCCTTGGGAAAAACGGTTCGTGGCCAAGTGGGTCGACCGAATCCCCGCTTGTCTTGAAACTTATCACCTCACGCTTCTTACAATCCCTTGGACCGGGCTTGTAATTGCCTCAGCTTGGCAAGTTCGGCATACGGGAGACATCCGGTGGTTTTGGGGTGTATCTCTAGCTGTTTGTCTTCAATACATCACGGATCTTTTTGATGGAGCCGTAGGAAGAAAACGCAACACCGGACTAGTCAAATGGGGCTTCTACATGGATCACTTTCTAGACTATGTTTTTCAGTGCGGTTTGATTATTGGCTATGCCTTGATCGCCCAACCCGAAGACAAGCTCGAGTGGTGGTTTTTCGGAATCCTTGCCATAACGAGCGGCTACATGGTGAATTCGTTTCTTTGTTTCGCCGCCACCAATGAATTTGAAATCTACTTTCTGGGGATCGGGCCCACTGAAATAAGAATCTATTTCATTCTCCTCAATTCTTTCATCATCTTCTTCGATCCACTCCGTGAGTATTTTTACTTGGGCGTTCCCATCTACGCCGGCCTTCTTTCGGCAGGTCTGCTTTTTCTCATTTGGCAATCCCACGCCAAACTTTGGGCCGTCGACATGAAGGCAAAAAACAAAGAGAGTCAAGGAGATGAGTGACTCGGTCCTTTGATTCAAACAGGGTTGAAAAAAGTGATCAATCCCGTGTTCAAATCATGCTTTTCTTGAATATTCGACCGCTTTCTTGATCAGAGGATTAGGTTTGCCGACTTGGCAGAACAACCAACTGAATCATTCGAAAGAAAAGCCTTGGTTTTTCTTCAGGGCTGACAAGAACTCGACCAAATCGATCAACTCACTTTCGGACATGGCCAAGTGCAGGCCCTCCGGCATCAGGGAGATCTTCATCTTGGTGCGTTTGGCCACGTCCGACTTCTTAACCTTTTGGCTCACTCCTCCTGCCATTCGAACGGTCAATCCCTCATCGCTCTCAGTTACAATTCCAGCGAGGACGGAACCCTGCTTGGTCTCAATCGTCCAGCCCTCGTAATCGAAACTAATGCCTGCATTTGGTTTTACTATGGCCAACAACAACTCACTCTTGGGCAACTTGTCCCCGATTTCGGACAACCCCGGGCCAAAGTCGATCCCAAGATCTCCTGCCTTGTGGCAAGCAAAGCAAAACTTTTGGAAAACGGCTTTGCCCCGCTTGGCGTTTCCAACCCGGGTTGCAAGAGCCTTGATATCTTCAGGGGAGGAAAGAAGAGCGGGAGCGTCTTTGACGACGGTGGTGGTGGGCTTGTTGATCGTCTTGTATTTCTCGAGCAACTTTTCAGCTCGAGGCGTCTTCACAAAACCGATGAGTGTGACGATTGCATCCGCTTCTTTTCGTGGTACGGCGAGCAGCAATTTGAAAAGTTCCTCCTGCTCTCTCAAAGCCAAGACGACTTGAACGGCCTTGCCGGATTGGCCTCCGGAGGCATTCTCCTCAATCAGGCGAAGCAGTTCAGGCAACTCGGCCTTGATGGAAAACTGTTCCACCAGCTCGAAATATCCCTCCTCTCCCCTCTGGGTGCGAGCAAATCTTTCCACTGATGCCTTCCATTTTTCATTTCCAGAAACATCGAATCGCTTAAGCCGGGTCAGGGTTTCCACGATCAACCGGTCCTTTGGTCTGACTTCTTCAGCGAAAAGAAACCCCGCGCAAACAAGAGGCAATAAATTCCGTGTCACGAAGGCAAGCATATCAAAGCAATTTCAGGTTCATGAAGAAAAATTTCCAGCCTTGAGGAAGACCGAGGGCAATTCCCGTAAAATTCAAATGTCCAGCAGCGATTCCAAAGCTTTGTCCTTCTCGGGGCCGGAGTGAAAATCCAAAGCTCTGACGTAACGCGGGTGACTCTCGGAGGGAAGTTTCTCATCCTTGAGAATCTTCACCAAGTAGCTTGGGGCTGATTTTGCCCGAACGCGCCAAACGATGTCTCGACCAACAGGCGTATTCCACTTGCCTCCGACCTTGGCAAGCCAGGCATTGAAACAGGCATCGGCATTCAAGTCGGAAGAAAGGCCCAAGGCTTCCAAATACCAACGATCCTTGCCGTCATGACGGATCGCAAGCTCGGCCCAAAGCTTGGCCGCCCGAGCAGTCTTTTCATGCCTTAGGGCGATGGCGCATTCGCGACGCACCTGCGGTGAAGGATCGTCCACTAGCTTGCTCACGACGGCAATGGTTTCAACTTCGGCCGACTGACGGGCCAAGCGAAGCCCCACGATACGAATGTCCGAATTCTCATCCTTGACGGCGAGGTTCACGTAATGGGATTCCCTGCCTGCTATCTTTCCGAGAATCCACAAAGCCCGGGCACGGTGACGAGGGTTGGAATCAGCCCAAAGTTTTTGCAAGGCGGGCTCGGCTTTCTTGCCCAGCTTGCGGAGGGCATGCCAAGCCAAGTATCGCGTAGCTTGGTTCGGGCTCTTCAAGGCGGCAATGGCTCCATCGATCTTTGAAACGTCGACCTTGGGCGATTGGTATTGATGTCCATCGGGAGCAACCAGAAAAAGTCGGCCTCTTTCGAGGTCCCGCATGTTATGCCCGCCCACACCGGGATCATACCAATCCGCCACTATGAGCGAGCCATCGGGAGCGGCAACCACGTCGGAAGGGCGAAACCACTTGTCGCGACTCGCCCCGTTGAGAATGTCCACAACCTCGGCATCATAGCCCGCCCCGCTCTTCTTGACGGGATACGCCCGGACGACACTGGGACCGGCATCGCAATGGATGACCTGACCTTGAAAAACCTCCGGCAAAAGATTGCCTTCATAGACCATTATGCCTGTTGGTGAACCGGCTCCGGTTTGCAGCAAGTTCGGCATAACGCCGGGATCGTTGAGATGCCAATGGCGCAGAGGGATCTCCGTTTCGACGTTGGTGCGCTTGTCTCTCCAGCCCTTGCCTGAAAATTCACCCCGGTAACCGTAGTTTCCAAATTCCATGACATAGTTGATGCGAACGCCACGGTTGCCGTCGTCGTCGTTGTCGGACTGCCAAACGGAACCGAAACTGTCCACGGCCGCTTCCCAGTTGTTGCGGAAATTCCAACCCAAGGTCTCGAAATCCGAGCCGTCCTCGTTGCAACGGAAAACCATTCCCTGCTGATAGGGTTTGCGCTTGTCGTTTACCTCGTTACCAGCTTGGTCGACAATCGGTTTTCCGTTCTTGTCCTTGATTTGTCTGCCGCTGTTTCCAAAGTTGAAGTAAAATTTTCCATCCGGTCCGAAGTGAACGGCGTGGATACCATGATCATGCTGGGTGCCGGAAATGCCCGTAAAGAGATTCTCCTTGGAATCGGGTTTGTCATCCCCGTTCGAGTCGGTGAAGACCATGATCCGGTCACCCACCGCAACGATCACCTTGTTTCCGAAAACGCTCACGCCATGCGCGGAATCAACGTCCCTACCCTGATAAAAGGTCTTCACCTTGTCCGCCTTGTTGTCTCCGTCCGTATCCTCGAGAATTAAAATGCGGTCTCCTTCCTCACGCTTGTTCTTGTGCCTGCGATAATTCGTTACTTCGCAAACCCAAACCCGGCCACGGTGGTCGACGTCGATCGCAGAAGGGCTCAGAATCATGGGTTCGCTCGCGAACAAGATTGCTCTTAGTTTCTCGTGCACGTCCAAGTTGTCCACCGCATGGGCAGGATCACCCTGTTCACCGATCCGCTTCCCCGAACCTTTAGAGCCGGTTGATATCCTGACGCCCCCGTGAACCTTGGGTTTTTTCGAATAAACGTAAAATTGTACGCTGGACTGGTTTCCACAGGCACCTTGACTCGTTCCCCCGTCATCCAAAGCGCCCGTGGCTAGAAAACGAGTGAATTTATGGTTAGCCGGCAATTGGTAACTGATCAGGGAATTCGCATGGCAACCTATGCCTTGAACCTTATTTCCCGCGACCTTCATTGCTCCGCCACTTGCATTTTTGTTCAAGTTGACCCCGCCCCACCCCGAAGAAGCGTCTTTCCATTTCAAGGAGGTAAGCTGGGTTACCTTGCCGGAAGCATCGACCAACCTGGGGTTCACCCAATTGGCCCAATCGCAGGCATAACCATTCCCCGTATCGCTTACGTAAAGATGCAGTTCATCCAGTCCCTTGATTTCAGCCAAAACGTCTATGCCTTGGCCAGGGGTTCGGGCGGTCACCACCTTGCTTGCGAAAAGAGGCTTGGCCACCGAACCGTCCGATGATTTTTTTGGGTCATGAGAGGCGCCTTTTTTCAGTGCCTTGTCATTGAATTCCTTGAGCTTGCTCTCGATTTTCTCGGCTTCCCACCCTCGCGGAGAATAGTCTTGGTTAGCTTGAAGGTCACCTACGGTCACTTCACCCGGACGCACGCCTCCTTTGGGTACGTCCACTTTGGCAATCCAGGCAATGGCGTTTAAAGCGAGGCGCCTGACATTGTCGGATCCCCAATTGACGTGGTTGTGTCCGCCGGTGAAACCAAATCCGCGCCCCTCTCCATAGTCTTTGCCCCGCTGGTAGACCCACGCGACGTGCTGGGCTTCCTTGCGCTTGAGCACCGCCTCGCGAACATGCGGATTGTTGCTGTGGGCACCGTCTCGGCGTTTGAGCGTGTCTGCGCCGGGCATGGCGGAAAGAATCGGAGTCACCCCCTTCATGTTCTCCCGAAAACGCATATGGTAATACCACTCGTCGTTTATTGCGAAAGGCCTGACTCCCGAGCTGACGGGGTGATTGGGCAAAACCTTGAATTCGGCCGTCCAATGAGGATTGACCGACCAGTTGGTTTCGAAGTAACCACCTATCCACTTGAGGAAATGATCTCCGGGAGCGCCCTTCGGGACCTCCACCCCGTAGTGCAGGCAGGCCAGGCCAACTCCGCGTTTCATGATCTTGTCGAATTCCTTGAGGTGGGCATTGAGCAAGTGTCTCCCTCCCCCGTCGCAATAAACGACGACCGCAGCCGCGTCGTAGAAGACGGATGGATCCTTGGGATAACCATTGTCCGTCACCACAACCGACTTAAGGCCGATTTTGGCTTCGTCCAAATGCTTGGCGAGCAGCTTGCAACCGGCAATATGCTCGTGTGAAAAGTATCCATGGCTTTTTGCTCCGGCCACGAACACGACTTTTTTGTCAGCTGCGCCAAGATTCATAAAAAAAGCGGCGAGGCAAAACGAAAGAATGGACAAGGTGATGCTCATTGATTGAATATTGGGTTAAGGAAACTATCTAGATTCGACTATGCGGGTAGTAGATCAAACATAAAAAGGTTCCGGCTGGCCCTTTTTGTCAATCGGGTTCCCCCGTTGGCCTCTCCTCGAGGAGCCTAAGCGAACAGGGCAAGGCACGAGGATTGGCGAACGTAATCCGCATGAACAAATTTTCCTTTTGGTGAATTAATCTCTTCACATCAGGATAAAATC
>JAYOII010000150.1:2770-7483 GCA_038118685.1 Opitutia bacterium | reverse complement strand
ATTCAGATCGAAGCCACAACCGACGGTATCAAGGTAACTCTTTTTTACGGGGATGAAAAACCTATGTTCGAGAAAGCTTCCAATGCCTTGACCAATCATGGGAAAAAGGTCATGCAAAGGATGTCTTGGCTGCTGTCCCAGCACGTTTTGGTTTTTCGCGTTGATTCTTACGCCAATCATTTCCCGCCTCACTGGGGCGATCCTCCGGAAATCCAAACCAAGGACAAGTTTGAATTGCCGGGTGGTTTCGGAGAGGGTAGTTCGACTCTCAGGGACTGGATTCGTGAAAAAATAGAAATGGACAGAGCCAATGGCGACGTTACGGGAAAAGATTCGAAGTTTGGTTCATGGCCTAGATCCCTTGCTCAAGGAACGGAAGTCACCGATGCCCTCGTTCATTATTCAAACGGTGAACTGGGAGGGAAACTTGAGAGAATTACCGGTCACGGTTCAACCAAACCCAACGAAAGCCGTTATCCCGATCAACCCGAAAAAAACCGAAGGGTCGAACTTAGCCTTGTCCTTGACATGAGCAAGGAAGACTTGGCACGGTACAAATAGGGTGCTTTGGGTATGGGAATTGCTTGATTGACGATATGGAAAGCTATTTGGCAGGCCGCGGGCATACTTCCGGAAGTGATTCCGCCGAGGATTCGGGATTCCGTTCCTATTTGGATAACGACCCCAAGCAGGTGGGGGATTCCGTTGATGCTTCGGACTCCCCGCAGGACGAGCAGGTGGAGGTCATTTATGATCAAGCTGATTGCCCGAAGGTAGAGGTTGTATCGGTTGAGGGGAAACCGCGACGCATAGTGATTCATCTTCCGGACGGAAAGCTCCTCGAGATTTCCTGCGAATATTGAGTCAACCGCAGGCTTGTCCTTTTTCCTGCTTCTGATTCTTTTTCTCTTTGTGGCGCGTTTTTTGCTTTCATGATTGCGTGAATTTGGCTCTATACGAAAACGCATCAGCACTGCGAGGACTTGAACAGTACCAGAACGTCATCGCGAACAACATAGCCGCTAGTCATGTGGCGGGTTTCAAGAAAGTGGCGGTCAGCTTTGAAGCGGTGGAGGGTGGAGAGATTGCAAGGAGCACCCACGACAAGCTCAAGAATGAGATGCCTGGTTCTTTTCCGGTTATGAAAAACCAAGTCGATTACCATGAGGGAGAGCTTCGCGAAACCAACAACCCCATGGACTTGGCGTTGCGTGGCGAAGGTTTTTTCGCCTTGCTTAACGAGAACGGCGATTCCGTTTACACCCGGGACGGTCAGTTTTACGTAAATGCCGATGGGGAAATGGTCAATAGCATGGGTCACCAGTTCGCCGATGTCGGAGGGGCTGGCATTCAGACGATCCCCGGCGGTGGCGATCTTACCATCGACAAGGAAGGTCAGGTTTTTCAAAACGCTCAGGTAGTCGGTCAAGTCGGGGTTTTCGTCTTTGAAAATCCTCTTCTTGATCTACAAAAGGTTGGTGGAGGTTTTGTTGCCAAGGAAGCGGAGACGCAACCTCAACCCGCCGAAGCGCAACAATTTACTATTATGCAGGGTTACTTGGAGAGCAGCAATGTTTCGGCTATTGAGGAAATGATCGGGTTGATCGAAGTTTCCCGTGCTCATGAAGCGAACCAAAAGATGATCCAAACATTCGATCAAAACATAGGCAAGGCCATCGGTACGCTCGGTCAAACCCAATAATTTCAACTAACTAAATCATCATGAACCTTTCTCTTTATTCTGGAGCAACTGGGATGCAAGCCCAGCAACTCAACCTCAACGTGATTTCCAACAATATCGCGAACGTCAACACCACCGGATACAAGAAGAACAAGATCGAGTTTCAAGACTTGCTCTATCAAAACCCCCGCCAAGCCGGAGGGCAGACCGGGGCCGGCAACGTCATACCGACCGGAGTCGAGATGGGGAACGGAACGAAAGTCGTTTCAACGGCCAAAATTTTCACCCAAGGACAGCTTACGCAAACCAGCGAGAAGATGGATGTGGCAATTGATGGCGTGGGCTTCTTTCAGGTCGAGCGCCCCGATGGCACCGAGGCTTATACGCGGGATGGAGCTTTCAAAGTAGGGCCTGACGGGCAGATCACCACCGCCGACGCTCTTCCTCTCGCCGCCGGTTTGCAAATCGACCCCGAGGTCACCAATGTTTTCATTTCCCCGACGGGTGACGTTTCGGTCGAGACTGCAGACGGCACCCAAATCATCGGTCAACTTGAGCTCGTTCGTTTTCCCAATCCTGCCGGCATGAAGGCAATGGGAGGCAATTTGTTCATCGAAACCGAGGCGAGTGGAGCTCCTGAGATCGGAGCTCCCGGTGAAAATGGCTTTGGCGTTCTTCAGCAAGGCTACCTTGAAATGTCGAACGTCAACGTCGTGGAGGAAATGGTAAACATGATCATCGCTCAACGGGCTTATGAGATTAATTCGAAGTCGATTCAGACTTCGGACGACATGCTTGCCAGGGTCAACCAACTCAAGAGGTAAGAATGCGAACTCTTTTGTCTTTTTGCATCTTTTTCACCGCTCTTTCGGCAGGGGCGGACGTAGGACGTTTTCTTGAGCCCATACAAATTGGCCCGAAACCCGAGAAAGCTCGTTACTTGGTAAAATCTTCCGCCTTGATTTCGCCTCGTCCTTCGAGGCCCGAGGTTCAGCAAGCTTTGCCCCGTCCGGTTTCCGTTGTTTTGGATAGAGAATTGATGGAGGCCCGCTTGAGCGAGGCTTTGGCCCACCGCTTTCAGGCTTCGGGTAAAGTCGCGGCTTTTCTCACGAGGGAATGGCGGAATTTTCGTTCGAGTCCGAACTTCATAGTCAAGATCAAGGACTGCTCGCCTGACGAACTGACATCGAGCAGTTTCGTCCGTTTTAGTATTTGGGATCAAGGCAAGGAACTTGGAAGTTTCGCCGAACCCGTCCGCATGGCTCATTATGTCGAGGTCTTCTATTCAAAGGCACCGCTTGTTCGCGGGACGCGACTCAGTTCTTCGGGTCTTTCTTCGCGCCTTGTGGACGTTCTTAAGCAGCATGCCGGTTCGGTTCCCGCCCAATCCAGTTTGGCCGGGTACCAACTGAGTGCGAACATTAAGGCAAACGCTCCTCTCAAGTGGAGCAACCTCTCGAAAGTGACGCTCGTTCGAAAAGGTCAAATCGTGGATGTCTTTGCTTCCGGAAACGGGATTTACGTCACGATGAAGGGAATGGCCCTTGGCGATGGTGTGGCGGGGGGTGTCGTGAACATAAGACACCTCTCCTCCGATAAGGAATTTCCGGCAAAAGTTCTAAATGAAAACAGCGTAAAGGTTCATCTTTGATATGACGAAATCACTTATTCTCGCCTTGCTCTCAATCGCCCTACTGCCTGTCGGCAAAGTGGACGCGGTATCTTTGTGGATGAAGAGCACGAACAACCAAAAAGGTCTTTTCGTTGGGAAACGAGCCTATGCGGTGGGGGACTTGATTACCATTGACGTCTCCGAAAGTTCTTCCTTGGCCGCTTCGCAAAATTCGGTGCGCAATCGACAGTCTCAGGTTGAAAACGCCGTCAAGCAGTTCCTCTTTGCCAACAGTGGCATGGGAAAGCACAACGGTGGGCTTCCAGGCACGGAAATCGAAACTAAAAGTAGCAACAAGGGCGGCGGTTCGATTGCAAATACTCAAGATTTGAAAGGCAGAGTGAGCGTTGTCGTCATCGACACTCTTCCGAACGGCGTACTTGTTCTCGAGGGTGCTCGGATGGTGACTTTTTCTGGTGAAAGTTATTACGCCGTGCTCAAAGGAATGGTTCGCAAGGAAGACATAGGCTTTGGTTTCAAGGACGGCCTCAGGTATAGAAATATCGTCTCCTCTCAGTATATTGCGGATGCACAAATTGAATTTGTTTCAAAGGGTAGTTTGAACGACGCCCAGAAGGAAAGTTGGTACCAACGCTTGGCCTCCATTGTGAATCCATTCTGAAGATGATTGCTCGAAAAACTGGAATGCTCAGATTAGCTATTTATTGCTCCCTTGTTTGCTTGGGGGCATCTTCGGTTTTCGGGGCTCGCATAAAAGACCTGACTGATGTCCGCGGAAGCAGGAGCAATCAACTGTACGGCTACGGGATCGTAACGGGTTTGGCCGGTCAGGGGGATTCCCGTATCGAATACACCGAACTTGGCATTTTGAATGCCCTCGAAAGCTTGGGGATCCGTGCGGACAAAGCCGACAAGTCACGTAACATTGCCGCAGTCATGGTGACCGCCGATATCGGTCCGTTTGCCAAGGAGGGTGCCAAGATGGACGTCACGGTTTCGTCGATAGGTAACGCCGATTCTCTTCAAGGCGGCGTTCTTTTGCAAACTCCCCTGTACGGTGCTGACGGTAAGGTTTATTCTGTCGCCCAAGGTCCTGTTTCGGTCGGCGGATTGTCTGCGGGCAACGCCGGTGGGGCAAACGTTCAGGTCAACCATCCGACCGTTGGCATGGTAAGCAATGGAGCCACCGTCGAGAGAGAGATCGAGAGCCAAGTCCTCAAAAGCGGGGAATTGGAACTTATTCTAAGATCTCCCGACTCATCGACTGCGGTCAAGATTGCCGACGCCGTGAACCAATATTATCCCGGGACTTCATTGGCCAAAGATGGCGGTCTGGTCAACATTCGGGTTCCCGCCAACTTCCAAGGTCAAACGACTAACTTTCTTGCTGCGATTGGTG
>JAYOII010000150.1:0-2760 GCA_038118685.1 Opitutia bacterium | reverse complement strand
CATCATCAACGAGAGGACCGGGACGATCGTGGCCACTCAAAGCGTAAGGATTTCTCCCGTTGCGGTAAGTAGCAGCAATATCACTATTTTTCTCAACCCCACCACCGGCGTGAGTCAGCCTCTGCCTTTTTCCGCCGGAGCAACGACTATTCTGGAGGGTGAAAACGCCGAGCTCATTGAAGAAGTCGGTCGGTTCGAAGCTTTGGATGAGTTGGACCCCCCCGGAGCCTCGACCGTGAACGAGCTCGCGTCTGCCCTGAACAAGCTTGGGCTTACCACAAGGGAGATGACTTCGATTCTCCAATCAATAAAAAACGCGGGGGCTTTGCAGGCAGAGCTCATCATCAACTAACCTCAAGATGGAAACCAACGGCATAGGAAAACAATACGTGGGCATGGATTCCTCCATGCTCATGGAGATGGCCCATTCGAAGCACGTATCCGAACAGCAGAAGACGGCCGCCGTCAGCCAGCAGTTTGAGTCCGTGCTCGTAAAGCAATTCCTCAAGGAAGCTCTCAAGCCCATGTTCAAGGGGGTCTTCAACGAAGATGGCAATGCTCACAGGCTTTACCGCCATTTTTTTACCGACGCCATCTCGGAAAGCATCGCAAGTGGAGGAGGTTTTGGAGTTTCCACGCTTTTGCAACAACAACTCGCTCAGCCGAACACGCAGGCTCCTTCCGTTCAGGCCAGTCCAGCTGACGAGAAGAATATCGGCAAGTAAACGTCATGGTACAAGTTGCGCAGATTCCAAACGTCGGTCCATCCTTTGAGTGGGAGGACTTGCTCGGTCTTCTTCGGGACGAGCTCCAAGAATACGGGGGGTTGGTTGGTTTGCTCAACGCCCAACAGCAGAGCATTCTCAGTCGTCGCCCGAACAGCTTGCTTGAGATCAATCAGTCCGTTCAGACGCAAATGGAGGCAAGTCAAATGCTGCAGAGGCGCCGGCAGGGCTTCGTCTCGTCCCTTGCGTCTTCCTACGGGGAGCCGGACGAATCAACGCTTAGTGAATTGGTTCCTCATTTCCCGGACGTAACGCAACCTATGTTTCAAAGCATCATTGAGGAAATCAATAGTCTCATTTCCCAAATCAGAAGAAAGATCGAGCAAAACCAACGCCTCCTTGTGCGTTTGACCGAAGTCACCGATCAAATTCTTATGGTTTCCGACCCAACGGGTCACTCCAAGACTTACGACAAGAGCGGAGATTTGTCCAATCTATCGTCCGACGGTCGTTCCACCCTTAACGAATCCGCCTAACAACCCGATAAACGTGTCCCTTTTAGGAGAAATATCCAAGAACAGCGAAGCTCTTCGTTACCACGCGAGGACTGCGGAGGTGGCCGGCCAAAACCTGGCCCACGTTAATGATGAAAAGTACGCCCGGCAGCGGGTTCTCGCAAGGGAAGGGGTCATGCACAAGGCTTTCGGAGGTTTGCTTACCTCCGGTTTGGAGGCGGCAGGGGTGGACCACGCGCGTAACGAGTTTCTTGACGCAAGGGTAATCAATGAGGTTGGCAAAGGCCAATCTTTGGCCGCGCAAAAGGAAATTTTGGATCTTTTGCAGGTTGCCCTTGGCGAGGAAATAACGAGGCAGGGCGTCAACGTCGGACTGGACGATCTGCACGAGAGCGATTTGGCTCCGGGAAGCTTGACCCGGGCGCTGAATGATTTCTTCAACACAATGGAAGAGTTGTCCGCTTCCCCGTTCGAGCCAGCAATCAAGCAGGAACTTTTTCACAAAATTCAAACCTTGACGAAGCGCTTCAACGAGGCCGGGCAAAGCCTCGAGCAAATCGAAGCCGAACTTAGCGAAACGGTTGAGCGGTCCGTTGAGGAGGTTAACCGAATTCTGGCCCAAATTCACGAGGCCAACGTTCAGGTTCGCCGTTTTGAACTTTTGGATCAAGGCAAAGCCGTTTCTTACCGGGACGAGAGGCAAGCGCTTTTGGAGAGCCTCGCCGGATACGTCAATTTTACGACCCAAGCTGAAGTAAACGACCAAAACAAGCCAACCGGATTCCTTAACTTGTTCGTGGAGGGTAAGAATGGAACCCCGCCAGCTTCTCATGCAATTTTGAATAACGACGGGGTGGTCGGTTTTACCAACGACTGGGGGCAGGAGTTCAATTTGGTAGCTCCGGTTGACACCTTGGGTTCCCCTGCCAGAGTTCGCGCCAAAATTGGTTCGGATGGAAAACTCGGTCGCTTTGAAGTTTTGGACGGTGGTTCGAGGTACGACGATTCCGAGAAGCCTTTGCTTTTCACTTTGCTTCCACCCAAAACCAAAGACTCGGCTGGTGATCAGGCCGCTGCGGATCAGCAGGCTCAGCAACAAGCCGGTGGACTGCAAGCCGATCCCACCTTGCAGGCAGTGCAACCTGTGGACGATCAGGTCACCAACAATACGGCCGACAACTTTCCCGCCGCCGCTGCTGAGGCTGGGGCTGTAGCGGGAGCAGCCCTTCAATCATCCGAAGCAAGGAAGGCGGGTGAAGTTTTCTACGAAGGAGCCAACTACTATCAGGCTCTCACCAATACGATTAAAGACGATCTGTTGGCCGACGAGACTAAATTCATGGTGATATCCGAGCCTTTGCCCAACGGTCTCTTTACCGAAACCAAAAGAAGCTTTTCGGATGTCGAATTCGTAGCCAAAGGGGAGCAAGTTTACTACGAGGGCAAGCTTTACCAGGCTACTTCAAACATAGGGCCGGTCAATGCTGAGCCCGGTGTCGTCGATGCGACGACCAACAATG
>JAYOII010000149.1:0-7541 GCA_038118685.1 Opitutia bacterium | reverse complement strand
CTCAAAGAATGGCCGAAAGTTGGCCTGCTCCCGACAAGATCATTTGCTCTCAAGCCCGACGGGCTAGAGAGACGGCTGCAATTCTGAATTCATCTTGGTGGAACGAACAAACCATTGAAATAGACGAAAGGCTCTATCACGGCGGTGCCTCGTCATCCTTGGATATCATTGCTCGAGTCCCGGCCGAAGTCAAATCCCTCGCTCTGGTTTTCCACAACCCGACCGCAACCCACCTTTCGAACGTCCTTGCTCAACTGAGCATCCCCAACGTCCCGACCTGCGGAATCGTGGTCTTAAGGCCGAAAGTACAGAGGTGGGACGAATTGGAACCGGGAACCTGCGAGCTTCTTGATTTTGAGTACCCGAAAAAGGTACGCCCGCCTAGTTAAGTTCCTCTCTCAAAATCCTCGACGCCACGGCAAGAAAGGGATCGTCCGCCGATGCGGAAGGTCGGTGAAGGTCACCGACTTCGTCGGGCATGGCCATAAGTTTGTCCACCCACTTACCTATTTCTTCTCGCGAACTCTCTTGCGCTGAGTCGCAAGCCGGAAAATCGACAATTTTATCCGAATCGGAATTTACGAAGGGCGAATCGGAGGAAGATGCTGCAGAAAGGTTAGTTTCTTCTCGTAGGTAGTCTTTGAAAAAAATCACAACTAATATGGATTAGTGCCTGGGGACACTGATTGACGGCTGTGATTCTAGTCTACCTCCTGTGGACCGAACCTCGATGAACTAAGGCTGCATCCTTGCAGCTATGAAGCATAATCGACCCGGACCTTTCGGACTTTAGCGAAAACTTGATCTTTTTTTGAGTAGGTAGCCTTTGCTCTTTTCATTTTTGCCTCAAAAGTCAAGGATACCCCCATGAACAAACCTTCCAAAGCATACGCCAATTCAAGTTTTCTCAATAGCCCCGATGCCCGCCCCATCCGGGTTCAATGCGAATTAATCGAACCAAGCGTTCGCTTTGCCGAACAAAAAGTCGAGAATACGATCGTCTTGTTCGGCTCCGCTCGATCCAAAGATTCTACACAAGCGAAGAAGGACTTGGAAGCTCTGCTGGAAAAACTTCCCGAAGATCCGACGCAAAGAACGGACGAGCAAACCGGGGAAGTGCTCAAGAAAGAGAGGATTCTCATGCTGTCAAAGTATTACGACCAAGCGGTCGAGCTCTCCCAGCGGTTGACGGAGTGGTCTCTTGCCGAAAAGGATCCGCAAAAGCGGCATCTGATTTGTTCCGGCGGAGGGCCTGGGATGATGGAAGCTGCAAACAAAGGAGCCCATGAAGCCGGCGGTTCATCGATTGCCTTGGGGATCAGTTTACCTTTTGAGCAAGGCGTCAACCAATATGCGACACCGGAACTCTCCTTCGAATTCCACTACTTTTTCATTCGAAAATTCTATTTCCTCTATCATGCCAAGGCGATCGTGGTCTTTCCGGGGGGCTTCGGCACTATGGACGAACTGTTCGAAACGCTCACTCTCGCCCAAACGGGAAAACTGGACAAAAAACTACCCGTGTTTCTTTACGGCAAGGAATTTTGGGACGGCTTGATTAATTTTGATCATTTCGTCAAATGGGGAGTCATTTCTCCCGGAGACGTCGATTTGTTCAAGATAGTGGATGACGTCGAAGAAGCCTTTAGTGAAATCACCGCTTGCCTGCCTCCCGCAACCTGACGATTTCATCAAAAGGGGCTCGAAATCACTTTGCTCAAAGAACGGTAAGCAAGGAAAGAGCCGACTCGAAATCCTTGGGAATCGGAGCGCAAACTGAAAGCCTCTCTTCGGATTGAGGATGGATAAAACTCAAACCTTGGGCATGCAGCATAACCCGGGGAAATTCATACCCATGGTTTTTGGATGCTTTGTACCCGTACACGGAATCCCCCGCAATCGGATGATTCAAAGAAGAAAGATGAACCCGGATCTGATGCGTTCTGCCAGTGCTTATCCGGCATTCGATCAGGGCGAATTTTTCCCTGTATGAGGAAAGGGTCAACCATTGCGTATGAGCCGGTTTGCCTCCTTTTTCAACCACCGCCATTTTTACGCGGATCTTTGGATGACGCCCAATGGGGAGAGAAACCTCTCCTTTGTCCGGTTGCGGGTGACCCGCGACAAGAGCATGGTAAACTTTTCCGGTCGTTCTTTGAGAAAATTGAGAGACCAGGGAGTGATGGGCTTTTTCCGTCTTGGCCACCACCATGACCCCGCTCGTCTCCTTGTCCAAACGATGAACGATACCCGGACGATCGGGTTCCCCGACCGGGCAAAGGGAACCTTGACAATGATGCAAAAGAGCATGAACGAGGGTATCGTCCCCGGTTCCGTCTCCGGGATGGACGACCATGCCGGAAGCCTTGTCCAGGACGATCAAATCGTCATCCTCGAAGAGAACCGACAGCGGGATGGGCGCAGGAGAATGAATTTTCGTTCGGGCGGGGGCCAAGTCCACCATCAAAAACTCACCCGGCGTAAGTTTGCTTTTCGGATCAAGCGGACTTCCGTTTTCCCGCCGGATTTTCCCTTCATCGATTGCTTTTTTGATCCGAGACCTACTGGTTTCGGGGAAGGCCACGGCCAAAATCTTGTCCGCCCTTTCCACCGGGCCCTCGGGACAAACAAAACGTTCCTCACTCATTGGCCGGACAGGCTTCGTCGACCAGTTCTTCAATTTGTTTTTGAAAGGAATTGACCCGGTCGGGCTCCAAGTCCGCCACCTCAAAACCATTCCACGCCAACCGGCCGATTTCACGCGCGGAAAAACCCTTTTTGTCGACCAGAACCTCATATTCCTGATTCAGGCTGTTGTTGAAGGAAAGTGGATCATCTGTGCTGATCGTGCACCGAATCCCCCTCTTCATAAAGTCTCCGATCGGATGCTCCTCGATTTGATCCACGACCCTCAGTTTATAGTTGCTAAGGGGACAAAGATCCAAGGTCACTCCCTCGTCGACCAGGAGTTCCATGACCTTCTCGGATTCCGATGACCGCACGCCATGCTGTATTCGTCGGACTCCCAAATCAACAACTGCCTGCTCGACGTTCCCAGCCGGGCCGAATTCTCCGGCATGAGCTTTGAGCGTCCTCCCGGATGCGGATGCTCGTTCCCAAAAAGGTTGAGTCCACGCTTCCATGGGCAAGGACTCGAGACCGTGCAAGTCGATCCCCGCCAGCGAGTCCCACTTCTCGATTGCTTCTTCCAACAATGGCCCGAGATAAGGCGTGTATGCGTTTCTGCTTATTCCGAGAAAGACCCGTACTTCCAATTGCGGAGGAACCGCGCAAAGAATGGCTTTGAGAATCTCTTCTCCGGGAATCTTGAGGAATTCCATCATTCCGGCATGAAAGCTTGTCTCGACGTACTTGACGTTTTGCTCGACCTGTTTTGAGAAGATCAATTTAGCCGCCTCGTGATAACTCTCGGGCGAATCAAACCAATCCAAAGCGTGATCAATCAGGATTGACTCGAATTGCTCGAAGGAGTCGTAACGAAATGCCTCGCCCCGAAAAGCAGGTTGACTCGAATACTTTTCCGGGTCCTTTTTCTCCAGCAACTCCCAAGGAAGGGCTCCCTCGACGTGCAAATGGGTTTCAGTCTTCGGCAACGACTGGATGAACTCTCGAGTTGCCGAAAGATCCGTCATAAAACTTTCAGGAATCCCCGAGCAAATAATCCGTGTTCAACTTGGCCAAATCTTCGTGCTGAAATTCCCCGTCCTTGCGGATCAACTCGCCGTCAAACCAAATCTCCCCTCCCCCGTACTCGGGCCTTTGAATGTTCACCATGTCCCAATGCACTTGCGATTGGTTTCCGTTGTCCGCTTCCTCATAGGCCTGTCCGGGAGTGAAATGAAAGGAACCGGCGATTTTTTCGTCAAACAAGATATCAAGCATCGGTTCGCGAATGATGGGATTGAATCCGATCGCAAACTCCCCGATAAAACGGGCGCCTTCATCGGAATCGAGAATTTCATTCAACCTTTCCTCGTTTGAAGAAGCGGTTGCCTCAATAATCTTACCAGCTCGGAACTTGAGGCTTATGTCGGAAAACGAAGAGCCTTGGTATATAGTGTCTGCGTTGTAGGTGATCGTTCCCTCCACGCTGTCTCGCACGGGGCATGAAAAAACCTCGCCATCGGGAATGTTATGGGTACCTCCGCAGGCAACTGCATTGATTCCCTTGAGTGAAAAAGTCAAGTCCGTCCCCGGGCCCGTTATCCTTACCTCCTCGGCTTCTCGCATTCTTCCTTCGAGTGCCGTCATGCCCTCCGTCATTCTCGAGTAGTCCATGCAACAAGCATCGAAGAAGAAGTTTTCAAAGGCTTCCGTGCTCATCTTGGCTTGTTGAGCCATGGAGGAAGTGGGCCAGCGCAAGACGCACCATTTGGTCTTCTTTACCCGCCAGTCCAAAACCGGCTTGAGGATTTTCATGGCCTTTTTCATGTCTTCCTGCGGAAGATCCGAATTCTCAAAGACGTTGGGGGATCCACGCAGGGCAATATAGGCGTCCATCGATTTCATTCTTTCCATTTCCCAGGAAAGGGCCGTCTCGAACTGAACGTCCGAGCCCCCAAACACGCACTCTCTGCCGATCCGGCTGTTTTCCAGAATGACGAAGGGAATCGCTCCCCTGCTCCTGATCGCCCGAATCAGAGCAAGGGTGATTTGCTCCGGCACGTCGAAAGCGTGAACAAGCGCTTTTTCTTCCCGTTGAAGGTTGGTGGAATGGCTGACGAGGTTGTCGGCCAACGATTCGTATCTTGGATCCATGGGGAATTTCTTAGTAAACAAAGGCCGGGCTTACAATCCCCGTCTGATCTTCGATCCGGGAAAGTTGATCCGAACCCGATAAACTTTCTTCACCTTGTTGATGATCTCGTAGGATTTCGGATCGATTCGCTCCGGAACCTCCATTTTCCTAATGTCCACGACGGCGGTAAACCCCCGTTCGGTAAAAACGTCGATCAGGATGGCAATGGCGAGAGGATCGGCAAAAATGGAATCTTCCGAATTGATGTATGCCAAGCCCGAAATGGAATGCTTTTCCACGATGGGAATGAACTTCGATTGGATCAACTCGACGACTTGGCCGAAAAGTTGCGAATGAAACTTCTCGTAGGAGTCCAAGCGATGAACGAGTAACTGCCGGGCATGCAAGGAAAGCTTTTGGGCCAAAGGAATGGAGGAAATCCGATCGTAGGTAGCCTCATCCAACTCCAGGGAGCTCTGATACTTGAGCTCCTGAATGATTCGTTGTTGGATTTCGATTACGGTTCCATGAGCATTGATGAAATGATAGTGAAAAACTTCCCTCAAGGTGGTCAACGAGTCATAGGTTGACTCCTTGAAAGTCTTGTAACGCCGATGGGCGGCTTCCTCATCCAAATCCGTTTTCCGGACCTCTCTTTTTTCACCGACCCCGGATGCCTCGACTTCCGCATTGTGCTCCAAGGTTCGCTGCCCGCGCAAAAGTTGCCTTCTGACGCTCTCTTCTTCATCAATGAAAAGCATGATGATATGAAACCTCGGTTTGGGAAACTGCTCCTCCTGAAAGGTTCCCAAATACTTGCTCCTCAGCTCACTAAGTCTGCCGTGAAAAAGCTTGAGGCACTCGACTTGGGTTTTGGTCCGTGGATAACCGTCTACAATGGCGCCGCTTTCGTAAGATGGGTTCAAAAGTCTCCGCAAAACAAGCCTCGTCACCTCGCGATCCCCCGCAAGCATCCCGGCGTCCATTTTTTTTCGGGCTTCCGGAGACTTGAGCAACTCGCTCACGATGATGGGTTTCTCGGTTAGATCGCGAAATTCCATGATGAACGCAGTTTGCGTCCCCTTGCCGGCCCCGGGCGAACCGTTGAGCCAAAAGATTTCTGCAGGAAAGCGAAGGTTTTCGACCCCGACTTCTTCCTCCAGTTCATGCCATACCGCCTGAAAGATCAATTGAGCGTCCTTGACCTCCAAATCCTCCACCCGTTTTTCAGCGCCGGGCTTGAGAGGAGCATTGGCTGCATCTTCATTTTCAGCCTCCTCGTCTTTGACCATTTTGGGAGACGAAGGTTCACTCGATTCGGTACGCATGAAGATTTCTTAGTAGAAAAAAAAAGCTTCGTCAACTGCAGGGGAAAAAAAGTGAAAAAGGAATCAAATACCCCCGCCAGATTCGTACTCGCGCATGTTTTGGAGCGAATGATCCATGGCCAAAGAAGGCGAATCCTCCGTCACCTTGCCGACGACCTTGGAAGGAACCCCGGCAACGGAAACATGGGGTGGCACGTCGGCCAAAACAACGCTGCTCGCCCCTACCCTCGCTCCTTCGCCGACTTCGACGTTCCCGAGAATCTTGGCTCCCGCCCCGATGAGCACCCCCGAACGGATCTTGGGGTGCCTGTCTCCGCGGTCCTTGCCCGTACCACCCAGGGTCACTTCGTGCAAAATGGAAACATCGTCCTCGATGACGGTCGTTTCCCCGGCCACGAAACCAGTCGCGTGATCAAGCAAAATGCCCTTTCCGATGACGGCAGCCGGGTGAATGTCAACCGAATAGACGACGGCAATCAGGCTTTGCAGGTAAAGGGCAAGATCCGTTCGACCCTTCTTCCACAAATAATGTCCGGATCGATAAGCGCACAAGGCCTGAAATCCTTTGAAGTAAAGAAAAGGACTGAGAAAATCATCACAAGCCGGATCCCTTTCGCGGACCGCCTCCAGATCACGCTCCACGCATTCCAGCAACTCGTCGGAACCAAGGTGGCACTCGTTGAAAAGCTCGCGCAAATCGGTCTTCGGCACGGAACCCTTGGCCAAGCACGAAGACAACCGCCAACTCAGGGCGTCCGCAAGCGAATCGCGTTCAAGAACGTACTCGGTCAATACCTTTGACAAGATCCGTTCCCTCGAAGCGACCGAACGGGCTTCCTCAAGCAAGGACTTCCATACGAAAGATTCAGACATGGCAGTTTTTATTGGGAAGAATTCGGGGCATGGCAAGGAATAGGAAAACTTTTTAATCCTCGGACGGGCCGTAAAAGGTTTCGCCAATTGCAATCTCCTTCCTTCCTTTCGCCTTCCTCCACTTGTTGGTGTCTCTCAGCGAAAATACGCATCCGCAATATTCCTGTTGATAAAACTTTTCCCTTTTGGAGATTTCGATCATCCGTTGGGAACCTCCGGCCTTGCGCCAATTGTAAGTCCAGTAAACAAGATTCTCGTACCGGTTTGCGGCCCGCTCTCCGCACCCGTTGATCTGGGTCATGTTTTTCCATCGGGAAATCCCCAAGCTACTGGAAAAAACGGAGAATTCGTTTTCATGAGCATACAAAGCCGTACGCTCGAACCGCATGTCGAAGCATTCGGTGCAACGAGCCCCCCGTTCCGGCTCCCATTCCAGTCCCTTGACCCGCTCGAACCAATTGCGGACGTCGTAATCCGCATCCACGTGTTCCACTCCTACCTTGTCGCAAAATTTCTTGTCCTCCGACTTCCTCAGTTCGTATTCACGCTTGGGATGTATGTTCGGGTTGTAAAAGAAGACG
>JAYOII010000148.1:0-7613 GCA_038118685.1 Opitutia bacterium | reverse complement strand
GCCCATAAGAACGACAGTGCGGACAGGGCCCTTCATTTCCTCCCCTTACCCGCAGGAAAGTCAAGCTCCGGGCTTTTCGATCACTTCGACCTCATAGCCTTCAGGAGCATCCACAAAGGCAAAAACCGAACCGGACGAACTCTTGGTTGGGCCATCACTGAACGAATAGCCGACTTGCTCCAAGTGATTGGCAAATTTATCCATGTTCTCCACCTCGAAGGCCAAGTGCATCAGGTCTTCCTGCACTTGAACGGAACCTGAACCGGGAAAATAAGTGATTTCAATTTCCTCATCACTGTTCGGGACGGAGAGAAAAACAAGTTTCGAACCTCTGGGTGATTCATGGCGGCGCGAAACCTCCAAGCCAAAAACTTTCTCATAAAACGCCACGGTCTTGTCCAAATCGTCTACCCTCATTCGGGTATGGAGAAATTTGGTAACCACCGGAGACATAACCTACACTAAGTTTCCAAAGGGCTAAAACCCAAAAGTAACCTTGTTCACGCCTGCTTCGGAACATGCATTAAGGACACTAATGGCAGCCTGATGCTCCGCAATCCCAGATGAATCGATCTGAACCTTCAACTCGGCTTCAGCCTTGGTCTTGGCGCCGGAACTGATCAATTGATCCCGCATAGCCTTCTGTTGCTTGAGATTTCCGACCAAATCAGGCATTTCCAAATCCATTCCATCCTCGATTTCGGATCCGTTCACGTAAACTTCGCCCTCGTCCCCTATCTTTACCTTGCACATTTCCATCGGCTTGAGGTCGCTACTCTGCGGTTTGCCGGGCAACTGAATGGACAGTTCGGCTTCCGGTTGCTTGAGCATGGTCGTAACCATAAAATAGATGAGCAGAAGGAAAGTCACGTCGATCATCGGGGTCAAATCCACCGTATCTTCGTCAGACAAAATTTTCTTAAGAGCTTCCATTTTTCTTCCTTGTGTCTTTAAGAGGGTGGTCCCGCAGAGACCTGCCAAGTACCGAAAATGATGTCGGCTTGTCCGGCATTGCCAACTTCCTTCATCACGTCCTGAACGACCGCATGGGTTACTTTCGGATGGACTCGCAGGAAAACCTTCCATTCCGGATTTTTTTTAACCACGGTGGAAACCTGCGAGAGATCGATTTCGGCTTCCCCCCAATAGTACTTTTGGCCTTCGGGCGTCTCGTCTATACTTATGATTGTTCTGGGAGGCGGTTGCTCCTTGACGGTCGAATTTCCCGCGACAGCCAAGGCGGACAACTCAATATACTGCTCGGACATCCTTTGGGCAACGACCATGAAGAAGACAATGAGAAGAAAGACCACGTCGATCATCGGAGTGAGATCGGGAGCATCGTTGGTCTCCGGCGGCTTAAACCCTTTCATTTTCTCGTTGGAACCTTTTGGCTAACGGTTGAGAAACGGGAAAGCAAGATCAAGCGGGGGGCATCGGAGGAGCACCTGGAGCAGGGGCGCCGGGATCTTCATAATACTCGCCGCCCTCTGCTTCACCTTCCTCAAATCCACCTCGAGCTGCACGGACCAGGGTAAACACCATTTCGCCAGCGACCCGATTGACCTCAGCCACAATCGTTCCAAACTTGGTTTTGTAGATAAAGTAGGCAATCAAGGTTGGAATGGCCACAACGAGACCAGATGCCGTCGTCCATAGGGCGCTACCGATGTTTCCGGCCATCTTCTGACTGGACTCTCCTCCCATTCCGGAATCTTGCAAAACGGTAAAGGCTCCGATCATACCGACAACCGTACCGAGCAGACCAATCATAGGAGCAATCGAACCGATCGTGTTGAGCAGATTGATCCAAGTAAATGGCTTGGCAAGCTCTAGACCGGAAGTTTCCTCGAGGCCCTTTTCAATGGACTCTATATCGAGTTCGTCATCTTGAATCCGAACCAATCCGCCTTTCATCACTGCGGTAACGGGCAACTTGTATTGTTCGCAAAGAGCAATCGCTCCGTCAATATTGAGGTTCTGAAGTTCCTGCATGATCGGTTGCACCACTTCCGCTTTGACAAAAGCCCCCTTCCGAATGGCAATGCCATTGTAAATAATCAGGGTTATACCTCCGAGAACCATAATTGCGAAAGGAATAAGAAAAGTCCAACCCAGCGAATCCATCAATTGGGCACCGAAGCTCTTGCTGCTTTGGGCTTGAGCTGCCGTAACCAACAGTTCAGGGCAAAGCACAACGAAGGCCAGAGTGAAAATGAAAAGTAAACGGTTATAACCTTTGTTCATAATGATTGGTGTTTTATTTTCGGATATGATTGCCAAGTGCTAGTTAGGGGTCAACCAAGGATTGAAATTTTATTCGGAGGGCAATTGGGCGAGCCTCTCTTTGCTCAGGCGTTCCCACTTGGTTGATTTGTAGAACATCTCAACTTGCTTGTATACGTTTCCGGCCGATTCAAAAAGTTTGAGTTTTTCGTAAGCATCCCCGGCCATCATTAGGGATTCCGGCAACCAATCCAACCCAACCCGGGCCGATATGATGCCTTCGGTTACTTCGAGCACCGATTGGCGATACTCGTCCGCAGCTTTGAACTCGTTACCTTGAGCCTCGTACCTTCTTGCGTATTGTACGCGGATCAGAGCTCGCACCAATTTGTAGAGAGAATATTCGCCTGATTGCCTGGCCGGTGGCTTCTCATCGATTTTCTTGATGGTTTGCAGGGCCGTATTGAAATATTTGGATGCATATGCCTGATATCTCTTGTCCCTGACCGCCGCTTTGGCGTATTGCTCGTACAATTTGACGTAACAATAAATCGGCCAAATTCTGAGAATTTCACGATGTGGACTGCCGGGCGATTTCATCACAATGGGGGCCAACCTGGCGTATTCCGAGATGGCATCGGTGTAAAGACCCTGAGCTCGCAGAGAATCGGCGAGTTTCAAGTAAGAGGCATGATCCCCCGTATTGTCTCTTATGCTTACCTTTTGCAAAAGAGCCCGGGCGGATTTGGCGGATTTGGCATTCGCCGAAATCATTTTTCCAGCCAAATTCAAGGCTTCCTCGGAAAACTCGCGGTAACCGAATTCATCGAGCTTGGTAAGGTTAATCCGGGACAAGACGTAAAAGGCCTCGTCGAACTGCTCCATCGCCACCAAGGCTTGGACATAGGTCAGGCACGCATCGTGGACAAGAAAGAATTCCTGAGGGATTTCAAGAAAAAGCATGATCTTGTACATGACCGGCCTGAGACCGGGAAGGAGTCTCGGGTCGTATTGCTCGTTGGTCAGAAGATCGAGGGCCTTCATGGTATCTCTGGGCCAGGCAAATTCAAAACGAGAGATGTTTTGCTTCTTCAACCCACGAAGTTCCAACTGCAATTGCCCTGCCCCTTCGAGCTTGGCGTAGATGATCCCCTTGGAACCATCGATACCAAGCAAGCTCATGTTCCTGGGCTTGGTTCCGTAATAGACCTTGACGGGCAAAGCTCCCTGATGAACCCTGAAAAAATCCGGTGTCTTGCTCTGACCATGGGAGCTGGCCGAAAAAACAAAAAGGAGTGCCAAAAGGTACTTGGTCATTTGAGAAACTTTCTTTGCCAAGCAACGTACTGCTTGTTCAAATTGCCGATTTGGTCAACCTGACCGGTTTGCTCGTAGCAACTGATTGCCTGATCAAAAGCTTTGGGAACCCAATTGACGGCACTTGGAAAACTCAAAGTGGTTTCGAGATAAAGGAAGGCTGCGTCGGGGTATTGCTTCAAGGCCTTCTTGCATTCACCCATCATGTAAGAGGACTTGGCACGTTCCTCCAAGGGGGTCTCGGTATCGCTTCTGACCTCGCTAAAAGAAGCATAAGCCCTGTTCAAGGCAGAATCGTCTTTGGTTGACTTGCCGACTTCAAAGAGTGACTCGCCTTTCCTTACGCGGGCGTCGTTGGCTTTCTCATGTCCCCATGAATTGGCCAGAGCGGATTCATAATGATCGGCCGCCTTGGCGAAGTTTCTCTCTTTTTGCCTTGCTTGGCCAAGCATGTAGTGGGCGTCAAAAAGAAATTCGCCACCGGTATCCCCGAAAACTTGGGTTAACCGCTCCATGGCCGCTACTGCATCCGCGGTCGAATTTTGGGCGATGAGCTTTTCGGCCATCCAAACAAGAACCCCGGGGCTCGCAACGGGAAAGTCGCTTCTCTGGGGTGAGTAGTTGCCCGCCGCAGTGGAGCCCACCCTGTCCAGCGTGGCCCGCATACGCAACTCCAAGGCTCGCTGCCCACCGGAGGACGCTTCCCTGAAAAGGGTGGCGAAGGCAGTATTCGGAGAAAGATTCTCGGGGAAATTGCTCCTGAGCTTTTTGTATTTCTTGAGGTACCCCTTGAATTTGGATGCATAATCGGGGTTCACGAAAATCGCCGTCCTGAATTTGGCGACCTCGGTGGATATATCGGCATCCATTCCCTTGAAGGTGGAAGAGAGGTACGGAAGCAATTTTTTCCTGTCTTGGAGAATTTCCTCCATGGTGCCGGAAATGGTTTCCTCGACGCCCTTGCGGCTCCGGTACGTAAAACTAACGGGCTGAGCGGGCGTTTGCAATTTCTCGAGAAGATCCAGCGTCTTGCCGTACAAGTCGTCGTATTCCTTGTATTTTGCCGCATATTTCTTGAGGATGCCATCCACGCCCACGTTGTTCGGATCATTTCCGAACTTCCTGATATCCTCGTAGTACATTTTGAGCATCTCGGACGGACGGCCTTGTTTTTCACAGGCAAATCCGATTTTTTCGGTAGCCTGCGAAACCCGGGCTCCTTCGGAGTCCGCATATTTTTCGTTGTACTCCCTGTAGAGAGCCTCCATTTGGGCGTAGGAAACAAGCGACGCCAACTCGAACAATTCGCCGTAGTCGATGGCTTTGTCGCCATTCAGGTCGAAATCGGAAAAAGAACCGTCGGTCTTAATTTTTGCAGCAGTAAATTCCGAAGATTGCAAGGCGTCGTCCTCGTTCTTGTCAAAAGTGAGGTAATGATCAACCAACCCCTCCGGGTTGTCGGCAATCCTTTCCAGCAATCCACCTTCGTTGAAGGTAGCGTCGGTCACGAGGCGCATGTCCTCGGTCTTTTCCCGGACAAGTTTATAGCTTTCGCGGGCTTTGGAAATTTGCTCATAGGTAGGCTGTTCATCCTGCTTGACCTCGCTGATGGCAAGATCTCCCAAACTCAAGTAAGCGGCAGGTATCTCTTTGTCGTCAGGAAAGTCACGAACGAATTGCTCGAACAACCGAATGGCGTTCGGGTTGTCGTCTTGGGCGCCCTGATAAGCGACGGCCAAGCGAAAGAGGGCATCCTTCTCGTTGGACTTGTCCGGATAATGACTGGCTTTTCCGCTATTCGTCCATTTGTCGTTAATGTTTTCTTCTCCGGTGCTGACGGTTCTGCCCCCACCCACCTTGTCGGTAATTTTCCAAATCGAACCATTGAACCACATGAAGAAACCTTCACCATTCGCATAAACATTGGTTTCTCGGCCTTTCGGATATTTTTCACCGGTCGGAAGGTAGATACCGTTGGGATTCGGAATCACCACCGGTTCAGGTTCAGGCAACGCTTCTTCCGGCTCTTCCTCAGACTTTTCCTTTTCGGGGGGGAGAGCGGCGTCACCCGTTTCTTCCGGCGCGGGGGCCTCGTCTCCACCGCATCCCGCAAGGCCAAAGCAGCCAAAGGTCAAAATGAGCCAAAACCAAATGAAAAATGAGAAACTATTCGGTTTCATTGCCATCCGGGGCGGGTTGGTTTTCATCGGGGTCGAAATCATCTTCCTGAATTAGATTGGGATCTTCCAGGGGCAAGCCTTGCACGGAGACTCCGACCACGGGCCCCAACAAGGGCTTTGCTTCGTTGAACTTTCCCGTTGCCAGCAACGCGAGACCGCTCATGTAGTGAGCGCTTGGCATGGCCGGACTGTCCCGAAAATTCGGGAGGTTTACGTAGCCCTTTGCCTTGTTCATCACTCCGTTTTCATAACCAGCGAACTTTTGCAGCAGGTCTCCGTATCTCTTCAACTTGAAATAGACCGATCCCATCATGTTGACGAAATCCTTGGCGTACTTCTTGTCCGATTCCTTCGCTCCCGTTTTGTGAGCCAGTTCAAGATACTTGTCACAGAGATCGAAGAACCTGTCGTAATAGTCGTTTGATTTTTTCTTCGCGGTGTCCGCCCTGTCCCTCTCGGAGGTTGAAACTGCGTTTTGCAGAGCATCGGCTATCTTAAGCTGGTTGTCTGCTTCCAAGCGGTAGGCGTTGGCCATGATGAACGTGACGTCCGGCCTGAACTGCATCCATGTCTCGTTTTTCAGGTATTCCTCGCCAAGCTCGATTGATTTTTCGCGGTGCTTGACCGTGTTTGCCGAGGCAAAAGCGGCATAAATGAAACTCTCAACGCTTTTGTGCTTGGGAAAGTCCTTGTAGAGCCAGTAGAACGCCCAAAAAGATTCCCAATCCCTCTTGGTTACCTGGTAGTTTTCGGCTTTTCTCCAACGAAGCGTTGTTGTGAAAGAAGGGGTTTTGTTGACCAACTCCAGTTGGCTCTTTGCGTTGGTCAGTTTCATCGACAAGTCATTGGATTTGTCTTTGAGAATACTGAGCCGTCTTTTCGGCAGAACCGCTGCCTTGAGCGCCAAAAATTGCTCGATTTGGGAAACCTCGGTTTGAAGACGCTTTTCGCGGTCCGTGTAAAAAGCCTTGATCTCCTCGGTGGTCATGGTCAAGGCGTAGAACAAGGAAGCCTTGACGTGCTTGCCCGCATCCGTGAGTTGAGACGCACCCTGCATCAGGTTGACGTTCAGCCTCAGATCATAGCGAGCCGGCGTGTCCCCGGAAAGTCGGGGAAGAAGAGGAAAAACTTCCTCGATTCGCTTGGTTACGACGAACATCTCGGTCAGGCATGAAACCGCGTAGGCCGAACGGTCTTCGTCCTTGGCCAAGTCCGCGAATTTGAGCAAGTCCCGGAAGGCCGGTTCTCCCTTAGCCCAATCCTGCACGATGTGGTAACATTGGGCCCGGCCGAAATACAAATTCAACAACTCGCTTCTCTTGAGGATTTGTTTTTTGTAAGGCTTGCTGGGATCCAGCAGGGTTTCAATGACCCGCGCCGCCTCTTTCCACTCGTGCAGCGCCCTCAGGCAATCGGTTCTTCTCATCATGGCCATGACGGCCTTGGGATCGTTGGGGAATTTTTCCGCGAAAAAACCAAAGGCGCTGGCAGCCTTGCCCAAAAAATCCTGATTGCCGGTCTTGCCAAAACTTTGCAAGTAACCGATGCCCCGGACAAAACCGAATTGTTGGAGAATTTTTTCCACCGCGGGATCCTTTTCGTCCTCAAAACGAACTTCCAGTTCGTCCAGAAAAGGAGAGGCTCCCGCAAAATCGCCCTTGCCAATCATCGCCTGCGCCTCCGAAATGACCTGCCTGAGAGGCATGTCGGCCGGGTTTTGAGCGGAAACAAAGCTAACCGCCAAAAAGGCCACGCAAAACAGGTTGGCTAACTTCATAAAGTCGAACTTTTGATTGATAGTGGTCAAGGGCAGAATGAGTGTCGATAAAAGCCTCAGACGGGCCGTCCCGCAAGTCTTTTTTCCACACCGTGTTTTCGTCCGCTCAATGC
>JAYOII010000147.1:0-7621 GCA_038118685.1 Opitutia bacterium | reverse complement strand
GCTGAAGGTCGATATTCTTCTCTGCCCGTACGATGGCTTCCTTTTTGGCATCCTCGAATTCCTCGTAAGTTCCGGGAGACTTTTTCGCCTTATCTGCGATTTCCTCGATGATCTCTCCAATTCTGGGGAATTTCCCCCGACGGATGTTTCCCTTGGCCCATACCCGAACTTCGCTGGACCCGTTTCCTCCGAGAACCCCACGGTCTTGGATCAAGGCCACCTTGCAACCCATGCGGGCGGCCGAGATTGCCGCGCCCATTCCCGAATAACCTCCGCCAACGACGACCAAGTCGTATTTCTTTTCGAGAGGTTTTTCGGTAATGCCCAAAAGCTCACGGCGCCAAGCGGGCAAGATTCCGGAATCGTTGGGCGGGACTTCCTTGAAAGTGGTCAGATAAATCGCATCGCATCGACCGTTGAAACCGGTCAGGTCACGAAGAGCCAACGTATTCTTTCCTTTTTTAAGACTAACTTTCCCTCCTCCTTGCCAATCCCACTGAGCTCCCTTGGTGCCGAAGGTTGATTTTGCCGGGGTTCCGTTGATGATGATTTGAAAGCGGCCGGGTTGCCCCTTTGCACCCCAACGGGCTACCCAGTCCTTGGTGCGGGCAAAGAGTTGATAGTTGCCACCTTCCTTGACCTCAATGGTGGTGGTCGCATCTTGAACGGGTGTTCCCAGTCCATGAGCCAACAGGTAGGGCGAGCCCATTTCGCGAATGAATTGAGTATCGAGCTTCCAGCCGCCGTGATCCGAAAAGGATTCGGTTTCGATGAGAATTCTGTCTGCCTTCAGGGACAAGGTCGTCGTGAGGGCGAGCAGGGATGCGATTAGTTTTGTTTTCATATTGGAGAGGAGGAGCTTCGACGATTGAGGATGCTGAACAAGAAGTTGGATTTACCGGCTTCGGCCATCGTCGAGAAATTTTTGCAGTTCCGCTTTCATTTTTTCGAATACCTTGGGGTTCTTTTCCGCGAGGTTGTTTTTTTCTGCCGGATCCTTGGATAGGTCGAACAGGGCAAACCGGGGAACCTTTTGTCCACGTTGTCCACCGAGCAATTTGTTCACCTGATAATTGTTGGTCTTTTGCGAATCGTGTCTTTGCAGTTTCCAGTTCCCCACTCGGTAACCGTAATTGTTTCCGCGGCCATTGTCTTGCTGGATCAGATGGGGGCGTCCTTTGGCGTTCTTTTTGCCGAGCAGGGCAGCCATCACGTTCAAGCTGTCCAGGCAAGCATCTTCGGGCAATGCAACGGACAAGTGACTGGCCAAGCTTCCCGCTAGATCGATAGTGCATACCACTTTGTCGGAAACTCCAGGCTTGATGGTGCCGGGCCAGTAGGTGATGAACGGAGTGCGGGTTCCGCCCTCGAAGATGCTGTATTTGCCTCCTGAGTATGGACCGGCGGCACGATGGTCCCCCATTTTTTCAAGGGCTTCGTCGGCGTATCCGTCGTCCCCGACGGGACCGTTGTCCGAACAAAACACGATGAGGGTGTCTTTTTCCAAGCCCTCCTTTTTGAGACACTTGACGATTTCTCCGACGCACCAGTCGAGTTGGACGATGACGTCTCCACGGTAGCTCATGGCAGAGGTTCCGCGAAAGCGCTCGTGGGGAATGCGAGGAACGTGCAAATCATGGGAAGCGAAGAAGAGGAAGAAAGGGTTGTCCTTGTTTTTCCCGATCCATTCCTTGGATTTTTCAACCCATTTGTCGGCCAGGTCCTCGTCCCGAAAGCGGGCGGCGTGGCCACCGGTGTAGAACCCGATCCGACTGATTCCATTGTGGATGGTGGAATTGTGCCCGTGGGTCCAATCCATCTTAAGCGTTTTTCTATGGGTGATTCCCGTCGGATGGTCCGGGCTTGGCTTTTTCATTCCTACCCAAAGCGGGTCTTTTGGGTCGAGGTTGAGCACCCGGTGATTCTCAACGTAGACCTGAGGCACCCGGTCGTTGGTCGTTGGGAGCAGAAAACTGTAGTCGAAACCGATTTCCAAGGGGCCAGGTTTGAGCTCGTCATTCCATTGAGGGCCTTCTCCCGGACGACCCAAGCCAAGGTGCCATTTGCCGATCACTGCGGTTTTGTAACCCGCTTTTTTGAGCATATCGGGGAGAGTGTAGGTGTCTTCCGGGATGATCAGAGGGGAACTGGGAGGCGCGATCCCCGTATTCTTTCCTCTGAAGGCATAGGTGCCGGTGAGAAAGGAGTAACGGGTCGGCGTGCAGGTGGAGGCCGAACAATATCCGCTGGTGAACCTAAGCCCTTCCTTTGCCAAGCGGTCGATGTGCGGGGTCTTCAGGTTTTTGGGTTTGGCTCCGTAGCAACCAACGTCTCCATAGCCAAGATCGTCCGCCATGATGACGATGACGTTGGGTTTCTTGGCCAATGCCGCAAGAGTGAGAAAAGTCGGAACAACGAAAAGTGCGAACAACTTGGTTTTTTTCATTTGGATAGCTGATAGTGGTTAATTTCGCGCGGGCGCAAATTGAGACAAGGGGCTTGGTAAGTGAATAATCGGAAAATTCCGATTCCCAAAATGTTGACTGGATCGATTCTGGTCAAGAAGTCACTTGTTGGTGGATGAAAAAAGAGCCATTGCCCGACGCCTCTTTTTTTCTAGAGCTTGCCTCTGGCTAAAGGATTGATTCTTTGGGAGATTCTTCATGGCTTTTGCTTTTATCCCAATCACCCTATCCCTCGCTCTTCTCGTTTGGTGGAGGTCGGTCGTCTTGTTCAAAAGAACCGTTGAAGACGTTCCGACTTCCAAGGTCAAAGGGGTGTTTCATGGGCTGAACGAGGTCAAGGGCGCGGTCAAATCGGACCTTCCCTTGGAAACCTATCTTACGGAAACGCCGAGCGTATGGTACAAATGGAGCATTTCCGAGGAATGGCGAAAAACCGAAACTTACAGGGACAAGGATGGGAACAGGAAGACCCGCACGAAAAGCGGTTGGCGAACGGTTGACTCGGGAGGGAGTTACCAATCGTTCTTTCTCGAGGATGATACGGGCGAATTGCTCATTGAACCGGAAGGAGCAAAAATCGAAGCCCCGACCACAATGTCATGCCGTTGCTCTCCTTCCGATGCCCTTTATTATGAAAAGGGGCCCCGTGAAGCGATTACGCATTCGACTTACCGTAGAAAGTTTTCCGAACACTCCCTGTCTCCCGGGGACGATCTTTACGTGCTGGGTCCGGCCAAGCTGAGAGAAGACGTCGCGCGCCCGATGATCTCGAAAAGCAAGGACTCCCGTTACTATTTCATATCAAACAAGTCGGAAGCTCGAATCATCCGTTCGAAGAGCATTTGGGCCTTCTTCATTATGCTCTTCTCTTTTATTGCCGCTTTGGCCTCGCCTGTCGTCGCGATTTCGGTCGACACCGGAATGGAACCCCGGGAAGTCTTTGTTCGGTATCCGGAATGGGTGGTCTTTTCCAGCTTGGTCTTTCTTGCCGTTGCGGGTCTGCTTTACCTTTCCTTGTTGTATAACGGGTTGATCCGCGTCCGCAATCGGCTTACCCATGCCCTTGGCCTGATCGAAATTCAACTCAAGCGGCGTTACGACTTGATTCCGCGTTTGCTCGAATGCGTAAAGGGGATCTCGGAATATGAGCGGGAAGTGCAGGAACTTGTTGCTTCGGTCCGTTCATCGGGAGCGAGTGGAACGAAACACGGGGTAGGGGAGATTGCTGAGGAAATGAATCAGGGAGCGGGGTTGGTTGGCGGTCTGTTTGCTTTGTCTGAAAAATACCCGAATTTGAGTGCGGATCAGAACTACGCCTCTTTCATGAAAGAACTGGTTGATACCGAAGACCGAATTGCGTTGGCTCGCGCCTTTTACAACGACAGCCTGCTTGCCCTTCAGGATCGGTTGCTTGCCTTTCCCGACCTTTTGGTCGCCAAATGGTTCCGCTTCAAGGCCGGGAAGAATCTGAATCTTCTCTTTGAATAGTTACGACGTTTTAGAACCGGTTGTCGAGAGGTTGCCGTTATTCTTTCTTCTTCCGTATCGTTTCCTTCAAGTGTTTCTCAAGAAAATCGAAACTTTCCCCGATTGCGTTCGAGTTGAATACGGCGCGGAAATGACCGGCGCCCTTGATGGCATGGAAATGAGTGTCGATTCCTAATTTCTTCATTTCTCCGGACATTTTTCTGGCTCCGGACATACCAACCAAAAAGTCTGCATCGCCGTGGAAAAAAAAGATGGGGGAATCCCCCTTGTCTAAATGCTCGAGCGGTGATGCGTCCCGATAGGCCTTTGGTGCTTTCTCGCGGGAACCCCCGAGCCAATAGGCCAATGTTTTGTTCTTGGCCGGAAGGCTCATGAATTCACACGGGGTGCCTCCTCCCACGGCAACGAGAATATTGGTTCCAATCTCATTACCTGCCTTTTCCTGTCCGGTTACCGCAAGCATGCATGCCAAATGGGCTCCCGCCGAATAACCCAACGCACCGATTCTGTCCGGATCACCGCCATATCGGCCACTGTTTTTTTTGATCCAACGGACGGCGTCCCGACAGTCCTCGATCTGGGCGGGGTGCTTGTGTTGAGGAGCCAAGCGATAGTTGATTGCGAATGCATTGAAACCCCTGCCGGCCAGTCCGGAAGCATACTTGGCCAATTGTCTCTTGGAGCCGAATCTCCACCCTCCTCCATGAATGACGAGAACGGATGGACGAAGTTTTGAGCCAGCAGGAAGATAGGCATCAAGCTTCAGTTCGAGATTGTCTTTGGTGGCGTAGACCAAGTCCTTCTTGATCTCGATTCCGGTCTCCGCATTCAAGACCTGAAAAAAGACAAAGGATCCTATGCAGAATGCGCCGACCTTCCGAATCAGTTGGGAGAAGAAAGAAAAAGGATGGAACATGTCCTTAAGCCGGCGGTAATCTGAAACTGACGGGAATTGAATGAAGATAGAACGTTTTTAGGTAATTCTAGCGATTCATGATCTGCTCGATTTCATCGGGTTCGATCGGGGTTTTGGCCATGAGGTTGATGGGACCGTTCCCCGTAATGACGATGTCGTCCTCGAGTCTGACACCGAGTTTTTCCTCGGGAATGTAAATACCGGGTTCGACTGTGTAGACGGCATTTTCCTTGAAAAAATGCTGTCCTGAATTGACGTCGTGAACATCGAGCCCCATGGGGTGCCCCAACCCGTGCATAAAATATTTCCGGCAAGCCGGTTTGTCGGGGTCCTGTTTCTTGACTTCCTCCTTGGTGATGAGCTTCAACCGAAGCATCTCCTCGGTCATCATCTCATGGGAATCGTTTTGCCAGTCCTTGTGCGCTTTGCCTACCGTCGCGTTCTCGATGCATTGACGCAGAACCCGCAGGACGGCCATGTAGACTTGCTTTTGCCTGCGGGTAAACTTTCCGCTTACGGGAACGGTTCGGGTGAGGTCCGCATTGTAATTTCCGTAGCATGCTCCGACGTCCATGAGCAGCATCTCGCCCTTTTTGCATTCTTGATCGTTTTGCAGGTAATGCAAGGTACATGCATTGGCTCCGGATGCGATGATGGGCGAGTACGCGAACTTGCACCTTCTGCGTATGAACTCACGGGAATATTCTCCCTCGATCTCAAACTCTTTCACACCGGGTTTGATCATGCGCAAAACCTTGCGGAATCCTCGGTTGGTCACCTCGACGGCTTCCTTGATCATTTCGATTTCCAATGAATCTTTTACGAAACGGAGTTCGTGGAGCATGGGAGCCAAACGGCCGAATTCGTGCAAAGGAAAGTCCCGCTTGGCTTGATCGATGAAGCGGCGCTCCCTGGTTTCCACTTCGTCGGGGGCCCGGTTGTGCTCATTGTTGTTCAGGTAAGCCCGTTTGGCTTCGAACATGAGGATCTTGAAAAGCACGGGGAATTCACTGATCCAGTGAATTGAGTCGATTCCGGAAATCTTTCTTGCTTCCTCCTTGGTGTGTTTGAAGCCTTCCCAAATCCTGAGGTGTTCGCTTGGTTCGCGCAGAAAGAGAATTTCGCGATGCTTGGGGTCCGGCGCATCGGGAAACAAGACGAGAATACTCTCCTCCTGTTCGATTCCGGTCAGGTAGAACAGATCGGCATTCGGATGGATGATGAAAGTGCCGTCCGCATTGGTCGGAAGAACGTCGTTGGCGTTGACGACCGCAAGCGACTGCGGTTCGAGCAACTCGGCGAGGCGACGCCGGTTATCCTTGAATAATTTTGGTTTGATCGGCAAGTGGCGCATAAAAGGATTCCTTTCCTCAGGATAGTCTCTTGAGCTTGGTCACACGCCCAGTGGCAACCCACTCGGCAACATAGATGTCTCCGTTGGCCCCGAAGCAGGCATCGTGCGGATGAACGAACTTGCCGGTTTTCCATGTTTGGATCTTGCTCCGGTTCACTGTTTTCTTTTTCACCACGCTCTCGACGTCGTCCCCCAATTTGGCGACAACTTCGTTCTTCTCGTTGAGCAAGGTGATGCGGGCGTGCAGTTCGGGGACCAATAACAAATTCTTCCAAGTATCCAAGTTTGCGGGCATACCGTAGCCCTTGAGGGTTTCGACGTACTTCCCGTCCATTTCCAGGAACTGCAAGGTGTGGTGGGCGCGGTCGCAAATGGCGACGCGTTGTTTTTTCCCTTCTCGACGATCGATCCAAATGCCATGAGGGGTCGCGAATTTCCCTTCGCCTTTTCCCGGTCCGCCGAACTTCGAGACCCAATTGGCATCCTTGTCGTACCTGTGGATACAGAACGAACCGTATCCGTCGGCGAGGAGGAAGCCTCCGTCGTCGAGGAATGCAAAATTGGTGGGCAGAAATGCATCCCGACCCCAGCGTGGACGGCCTTTCCCTTGGAATCTGACCGCTTCGGGTCCATCCTCGCCCTTTCGGTAGACTCCGCTGTCCATAGGAGCATATTTTTCCCAAACCGTTTCCCCCTTGAGGGTGAGCTTGGCGAAAGCTTTCACGTTTTGGTAAGCGCAAACATAGAGGAATTCCTCGTTTCCTTCTCTCCGTATTTCCAGTCCATGTCCGCCTCCCTGGAATTGTTTGCCGAAGGCACGGATGAATTTGCCATCGGGATCGAAGACGAAAATGGATGGGTGATCGGCTTGGTTGCGACGGCCTTCGTGAATGACGTAAAGGTTGCCCGTCTTGTCCACGGCGACGTTGTGAGTGGTTTGCCAAGTGTACTTGTCGGGAAGCTTGGCCCAGTCATGATGAACTTCGTAGCGGTGTTCGCCTTCCCCGATGACGAGTGGTCCCGATTGGCTCTTCTTGGCCGAAAGAATGGCTGGGACGACAAGGGATGACGTGGCCGTGGTAGAGAGAAAAGTCCGGCGGGTAAGGGATTGGGGGTTTTTCATGATGATCTGCTTTGAATGATCTTTGGCTGACGGGTTACTGTAGATAAGTATGGCAAGCAGGCAAGCTTTCATGGGCTTGTCTTATCCAATAAAAACGAAGGGTCATCTCAGCAAGGCTTTGAGACCGTTTGGGAGCCGGAAGTTTGCCCGGTTGCCTTGAAAAGTCTTGTATGAGAGGGGCAATCCAAACAGGGTTCGGAATGAATCGATTCCTGCTTCTGTTTTTTCTGCCCTTCCTTTTTCAAGCTTTTGCCGGGGAAAAGCCCAATATCGTG
>JAYOII010000146.1:0-7623 GCA_038118685.1 Opitutia bacterium | reverse complement strand
GAAGCCCACAAGAATGATTTCGAAGTGATTTTGGTCGGTGCCGACGGCAGTCCGAAAGCACAGGCCAACTACATGAAAAAATACAAAATGCCTTGGCTGGCGTTGACAAACCGGTCCCGCGAGGCAACGCAGATCAGGAAGTCACTTGGAGTTCCGCATATCCCTTACTTGGTTATTTTGGATCCCGATCGGAAAATCGTCAGCAAGAACGGAAGAAAAGAAATTGTCCGCTCGGGCGAAGCGGCATTCGCTACTTGGAAAAAGTCCCCGAAGTAAAAAGGGAGACAATCAAAGTCGAACGGGTATCCCGGCGTCCCGCATAACTTGCTTGGTCTCGGGTATGGTGCATTCCCCGAAATGAAAGATACTTGCCGCAAGGACAGCGCTTGCTTTGCCGTTGATGATGCCATCGGCCATGTGGGCGGGGTTTCCGACCCCTCCCGATGCGATGACCGGAACCTCCACTGATTCGCTGACCGAGCGGGTGAGCTCGAGGTCGAAGCCTTCCTTCGTTCCATCTCGGTCCATGCTTGTCAGAAGAACCTCACCCGCTCCCCGGGAGACGACTTCCTGGGCCCATTCAACCGCATCCAAGGGCGTGACTTTGCGGCCTCCGTGGGTATAAACCCACCAACCGCTTCCGTCGTCTTTTCTTTTCGCGTCGATAGCTACGACAATGCATTGGTTCCCGAAGGTATCCGAAGCATCGTTTACGAGAGAAGGTTTCAGAATCGCCGCGGTATTCAGGCTGACTTTGTCTGCTCCTGCCAAGAGCATTTCCCGAATATTTTCAACGGTACGTATCCCTCCTCCGACCGTCAGTGGCATGAAGCAGGTCGAGGCGGTTTGTTCCACCACGTCTTTCATTGTATTGCGTTCGTCGCTCGATGCCGTGATATCAAGAAAAACAAGTTCGTCGGCTCCTTGTTCCTCGTAGGCTTGGGCTACCAGCACGGGGTCTCCGGCGTCTCTGATTTCCTTGAATTTGATGCCTTTGACCACGCGACCGTCATCAACGTCCAGGCATGGAATGACGCGGGCGGATAACATGTCGGTTCAGTTGACTCGAGGACCGAACAATCTCAAAAGTGCGTAAGCAATCTATTCGTCCGCAAACGCGACGTCGGGATGATAGGAAAGGACAAGCTTGTATTGCTGCCCGGGGCGCATGTTCAAGGGGTGATCGCGAACGAGATATTGGACGTAATGCATGTTTCCGGCATACCCGCGGTAATCGGGGTCATCCGTTACGGTTTCAAACGATCCCCAGGATGCCTGAAAGTCATCGACCTCTACATTGGCCCGAAGTCCGGCGTCCCCTTGCCTGAGGGTGGTTCCGAGGCGGTAGGTGGAATGGGGGGAACCGATGACCAAAGCCAATCTCATTTTGTCCATCGAAACCGGATTCTTGACCTTGAAGACAAATTCGGACTGAACCTTTCCGTCGCCAAAAGACCATTGAACTTGGCAACTGCCCAAGCCGTAGGCAAAAGTTCCGTCCGTCTTGACCAGATCGGGTTGGTCGAAGCGCAGATAAAAGGACTTTTTCAAGCCTATTCCCGTTACGCAATTTTTTCCATAATAAGAAGGAACAATCACTTGGTCGCCGAAAGTAAGTTCGGGAAGCATGACCGGAAGGTATTTGTTGACCGGCCAATCGAAAATGCCCGAGCAGTGGGGAAAGGCGAGGCTGTCCGAGCTCAGATTCTTACCGGGACCGATGAGGGGCAGCTGGTACTGAACGCCAATATTTTCGTCCCGAAAGAGAAAGAGACCATGTTCCTTTTTATGGGATTTGTCAAAGATGACGAAACGTCCGGCGGTCTTGGCCCGGTTGGGAGGAGGAACGGCCAGGGAGCCACCGATCACGCGAGCCAGTCGCGACCATTGGCAAAGGTAGCGCGCGGCGTCGAAATTCGCCATGCGGGTCGTGTGGTTCTCGACCGTGTTGCGCTCGGCGTCTCGAATCATCAGATCGCCCTTTTCCTGATCAACGTAGGTAACGAAAAAGTATTGGAAGAGCCGCCTGAGAGTATCCAAATAAAGGGGCATTTTCTCCGTATTGATCCAATTGTCCCGCATCGCTTGCAAAATCATGCTGATGCAATGCAATTGCCCGTAAGCTCCGATGGAGCGTCCGTAATTCCACCCGAGCCCGTCTTGCCGGGCGAGATCGGGAAGCACGCGAAGATATTTTTCGGCAAAGGTGCGTAGCTTGGGAAGCTTGCGGTCCTTAAGGTGGACGTTGGCGTGAAGCTGCAAAGCCTGCCTGACGAATATGAAGGAAAGGAGTCCGTAAATGTCGTATACGCCCGCCGGGCCGTTCGGATCATCATTGCAGAAACCTCCCGAACTGTTTTTCTCGATGCCTTCCACAAAGAGATCGATAACCTTGCCCGTATCATCTTTCTTGGTCAGACCGAAACTGAAGCGAGCCACTGATTTTGCGATACTGAAGACCTGAAAGTGGTCATCATACTCGGATTTCTCGAGAAGACTGCGGTCAAGTTGTTCGCGCGTGTGGTCCAACAGGCGTTCCCATACGGCGTTTCTCTCTTTGGATGCGCCGAAGGAAAGCAAGCCCAGAGAGGCGTAGGCGATGCCGTTGTCATTTTCCTCCTCCACGAAAGCTTGTTGGGTGACGCATCGTGCGGCCAAATCGTAAAGGTCATGCTCCCCGAGTTCGACCTCCCCGGTGGCCCGGAAAAATTCTCCTATGGCCAAAGCGGCATGACCGGGTTCGTCGACGCGGCCTTTTTCACCAGGAGCGGGAGTGACGGATCCGTCCTCGTTAATGTGTTGCAAGTTATTGCTCAACAATGAGCGTGCGAGGTCTAGGCACTGATCGGAGAAATTATGCATGGAGAGGCCGTGAATGAAGAAGATTTAAGCGTAAGAAACTGTCGTGAGAGACCTTTTTTGTCAATGAGTTAAGCGGTTTGAATGAGCTCGAGAAATTCTTTGTTTGACTGGGTGGTTCCCATTCTTTCGATCAGCGACTCGGCCGCGTCCATGACTTTCATCGGAGACATCGCCCGACGAAGAAAGGAGGTCTTTTCCAAGATCACGGGGTCCACGAGGTCCTCCTCCTTGCGGGTGCCCGAAGAGGCCAGGTTGATGGCCGGCCAAAGCCGAAGCTCGGCTACTTTGCGGTCCAGTATGATCTCGCTGTTTCCCGTCCCTTTGAATTCCTGAAAAATAAGCTCGTCCATTTTCGATCCCGTCTCGACCAAAGCGGTGGCCACGATCGTAAGCGACCCGGCTTCTTCCGAGTTGCGGGCGGCAGAAAAAAATTGCCTGGGTTTTTCCAACGCCCGGACGTCCAGTCCCCCGGTCATGGTTCTTCCACCTTTGCCGGATGCCGCATTGTAAGCCCGGGAAAGACGCGTGATGGAGTCGAGCAGGAGAACGACGTCTTTTTTACTCTCCACCAAACGCTTGGCTCGCTCGATGGCCAATTCGGCAATTCTCAGGTGGCTTTTGACCTCTTCGTCATTGGACGAGGCATAAATTTCGGCAGGCACCGTCCTGCGAAAATCCGTGACTTCCTCCGGCCGCTCGTCGATGAGTACGACCATAAGGTGACATTCCGGATGATTTTCTTCCACCCCTTTGGCTATGTCATGCAGAATCGTGGTCTTGCCCGCCCGCGGGGGGGCGACAATCAAAGCGCGTTGACCCTTTCCCATAGGGCAGAAAAGGTCAAGCACCCGGGTGGTCATTCGTCCGTCCTTGGCTTCCAGATTCAGTTTGTCCTTGGGTTGAATGGTCGTCAGTTGATCGAAGCGAAATTGTTGCTTTCGCTCCTTCAACGTCATGCCGTCCACAGTGTGTATGTAGCGAACCTTTGGGTTTTGACGGTTTTTGTCCAAATTGGCGTCGGCTCGGATGATGGAGCCTTTGCGCAATTTGAACCGGCGAATCAACTCCTTTGGCAAAAAGGGGTCGTGCGGCGTAGTTTTGCCTCCTCGAGCGGGGTCGAGCAGGGCGCCAGTATTTTTTTCGTTGAGATCAAGAATACCTTCCACTTCCAGAAGATCCTGACCGGGTTGTTCGTTTTCGCTCATGAGAGAGTTCAAAAGATGGCAAGAGATGCCTGTGTTCCCGAGGAATGGGTGCAGGGGAAGCGCCTTTCTTCCGCGAACCACTCTGAGGCGGTTGTTTTCAAAAGCAAGCTTCATACTCAGTACATGAATAAGCTGATTATAAGTCAACCATGTAAAGAGTTTCCTGACGAAAGGGTTTGTCCTCCAGGCAGGAACGATTAGTTTCCGAGATTTACCCATGAAAACTTTCTATCTTACCACGGCCATCGATTATGCCAATGGTTCGCCCCATCTCGGTCATGCCTATGAGAAGGTGTTGACCGACGTAATCGCTCGGACGAGCAGACTTCGTGGGTCCCCGGTCAAGTTCGTGACGGGCTTGGACGAACATGGCCAAAAAGTACAGCAAGGAGCGCAAAGTGAGGGAATCGAGCCGATCGAGCGTTGCAATCGAATTGCGGAGGAATTTCAATCAATGCTCAAGCAGTTGGACATTTCCAATGATGACTACGTAAGAACCACGGAGGACAGGCACAAGAAAGTGGTAGCCCGACTGCTTCAGGATCTTTACGACCGCGGGGATATTTATCAGGCCGAATATCAGGGATTCTATTCTACTCGGGCCGAGCAATTTCTTCAGGAAAAAGACAAGGTGGATGGAGAATGGCCCGAAATCTTTGGCGAAGTTACGCAGATTACGGAAAAGAATTATTTCTTCAAGCTTGGCAAATATCAGAATTGGCTGATTGATCACCTCAAAGCCAACACGGGTTTCATCGAGCCGTCCCACCGACAAAACCAAGTGCTCGAATTTTTGAAGGAACCCCTCAACGACCTTTGCATTTCACGACCCAAGGAACGATTGAGTTGGGGAATCCCTTTGCCTTTTGACTCGGAATACGTGACTTACGTTTGGTTTGATGCCTTGGTCAATTACGTCTCGGCGGCTGGTTTCGGCAGCGAATCCTTCGAGAAGGTTTGGCCTGCCGATCTTCACGTCATCGGAAAGGATATTTTGGCTCCCCCTCATGCCGTCTATTGGCCGATTATGCTCCAGGCATGCAACTTGGCATTGCCGAAGCAAATCCTTGCCCATGGGTGGTGGACGGTGTCGGGATCCAAAATGTCCAAGAGTTCGGGGGAAACGGTGGATCCCCTGAGTTTGGCCGAAAGATACGGAGCGGATGCGTTTCGCTATTTCGTGATGCGGGAAATGACGGTCGGCAACGATGCCGAATTCTCCTTCGAACGATTTGAATCCAGGTATCGGGCGGATTTGGGAAACGACTTGGGCAACCTGGTCAGTCGACTGCTCCACATGACCGCCGCCTATGAGGGAGGAATTGTGCCGGCCGTCGAGCTGGAGGACGAACCGGAAAAAAAGATCCAAGAGCTTTGGCGCTCAACCAAAGAGTCCGTCTTGGATTGTTTTTCCGTTTATCAGTTCAGCCAAGGCTTGGACAAAACCTTCGCTTTCATAAGAGGAATCAACAAGTATGCGGACGAAAGGACGCCTTGGAAATTGGCCAAATCCGAGGAAGCCGAAGATCGTCGGGCTCTGCGCACTTGTTTGGGCGTTATGATCGAGTCTCTTCGTTTGGCGAGCGGGCTGCTTGCCGCCGTCATGCCGGGGGTTCATGAGAAAATCAACGATCGGCTTGGCCTGGCCCCTTGCGCCTTGTGGGAAGAGGATCTCGTATCGGACCACAGGTTGGCGGGCAAAAAACTTGGGGAAAAGACGATCTTGTTCCCCCGGGAAGTCTAGCCTCGGGGCAAGGCTTTCTATCGCTCTTGGGTTTCCGGCTGCTCCTCCGCCAAGGTTGCCTCTGCCGAGAGGACGCGGGTATCGTCCGCTTCGAGAATAGTGACTTTCAAATGCTGAAGCCTCACGGTTTCTCCTTTTTCCGGAATTCTGCCAAGTTCGCGGGTGACGAAACCCCCGAAGCTCGTGAGCTCGTCTTCGTTTCCGTTTTCATCCAGCTTGAGCTCGTCGGGCAACTCGTGAACCGGCGTAAGGCCAGGTACTCTCCATTTGCCTTCCTCGAGCGTTTCGACGGCATGTTCATCCGCATCGAATTCATCCTGAATTTCTCCCACCACTTCCTCGAGGATGTCCTCCAGGGTAATGACTCCGTCTATGCCCCCGAACTCGTCCCGAACCAAAGCCATATGGACCTTCCATTTCATCATCTTTCTCAATGCGACGGGGAGGGTTGCGTCCTTGGAGAGCATGGCGGGCGCCTTGGCAAGCGATTGGAGGTCGATGGTCGCGCCTTCGCTCAGGAGTCGGAATGCATATTTGACGTGTATGATACCCAGGCAATGATCCAAATTCCCAATGCAGAGAGGGAGGCGAGTGTGGCCGCAGGTTCGGGCGATCTCCATGTTTTTTTCCAGGGAGTCGTGATCATCGAGAACCTGAACTTGGTTTCTCGGAACCATTGCGTCCTGAACGTTTAGCTGGCTCATTTCCAGTGTGTTTCCAACGATCTCAACGACCTCCGGATCCATATTCGAGCTTTCCATGCCCAGCGTACGGATGTGATCGGCGACCTCATTGCTATCCGTGTTGTTTTCCTCCGTTGCAGGGGAAATGGACAAAATGGATTTTTCAAGCAGGTTGACCACAAACCTGAAGGGCGCGCAAAGAAAGCGAACAAGAACCACGAGAGGAAACCCCACCTTGAGGTGAAAGTCGAGGTGCCTGCCGGCGGATATTCTTCTTGGGATCAAGTTTGCCCAAAGCCTTTCCCAGAGGAAAGCCAAGGCGAAGGCAAGAACGGCTAGGCTCCCTATGCTTTCAAGAGAGAAAGAAAACGGCTCCGCTCCCATCGCCTCGCTGACAGCAATGAAAAAAAGGAAGCCGAGAGTGACCTGCAAACAGGACAGCAAGGCAGCCTCGACGTGAAAAGGCCGGTCTTGATTCGGTGCCGCAAGCAGAGAGGCAATCAGGTTTGAAAGCCTGTTGTCTTCTTGGGGAGAAGGAGAAAGGCCAGCCCGAACCCGGTCGACATGGGTACGGTAAAGTCCTGCGTAAAAGTTCCAAGCGGTGAGGATGACCCAGGGGATCGACAGGTACAAATATTCCTTCACGAGTCGGCGCCTCTTTTCTTCATCAGGGAGCCGAGGGCTTTGAGCACGCGCTCGTTCTGAGCTTCCGTCCCGATGGAAATGCGCAAAAATTCATTCAGGGGGGGAGGCATGGGTCGGGTGATGATTCCCATAGCTTGCAACTCCTCGAAGACCTTCTTTCCGTCCCCGACTTGCACCAAAAGGAAATTGGCATGGCTCGGAACGACTTCCAACCCCATTTTCAAGCATCCTGCTTTGACTTGTTCAAGCCCGTCTCGGTTTCTTCTCCTGCAAAGATCAACCCAGTCCTCATCTTCCAAAGCTCCGATGGCGGTGGCTTGAGCGACCGAGTTGGCATTGAAGGGTTGGCGGGCCCGCTGCAGCAAACCGATCATTTCAGGCGATCCGTACCCGTAACCGATTCTCAAACCGGCCAATCCGTGAATCTTCGAGAAAGTCCGCATTCCCACGACCTTTCGCCCTTCGCGAATAAACGGAACAAGAT
>JAYOII010000145.1:0-7638 GCA_038118685.1 Opitutia bacterium | reverse complement strand
TGCCCCCGTTCAGATTCCAGGATTCGGGAAGAAGATGTTCCGGTTGGTCGGGCGTCGGGGCGGCGGTCAGGTCCAGGGTCTCGCCTTCGCGGTAGGCAACGAGGTAAGTCTTGGTATCGTCGTCCCCGTCGCCGTCGTCGATTTCCCGCTCAGGTTGGTCGGAGAGCAGGGATTCGACTCCGACCACCGTATAATCGAAGGGGCCGTGCGGGACGGGCGGATCGTCGGCTCCTTTTTGTTCGGGGTCGTCGTCCCAAATGAAGTGGAGTTTCTTATGCCCGGTGGAGCTGATGTCGGGAGCGATGATCTTTTCGCGGGAGGACGAAGGGAAATATCGAAGGGTGTCGTCGGCAACCACGACCCATTTGTAGGTCGGTGGGTTGGTGGTCGGAACCCAGTTTCCGTTCGAATCACACCAGACCTTGACCCTTTTTTTCAGGTCGTCGTCGAAGGCTTGGCCATATCCGTATTCAAGGTTTTCCCCAATTCCGATGATGGGATTGAGAATGGAATTTTGTATTGGAATGATTGGCGTTTCAGCTAGGTAATCGTTGGTGTCTTGCCAAAGCGCGGGCTGAGGGTTGATGGCATGCAAAGCAAAGACGCCGGCAAACGAAAAGATCGAAATCGACAGGAGGAAGGAGAGGCTCATTCAAGAACTAGATTGGGAGTTGGGAGGAGATCGGAGAGCTTGCAGAAAGAGGAGGGAACTGCTCGCAAAGGTTGTCCAAGAGGTGAATTCTTGGTGGGGTTGTCAAACAAAAATCAACTATTTAGTTAATAAGTGTTATTTTTGCGTAAATGGCCCCAGTGCTTCCCCCGGAAATCTTGGGGTTGCCAAGGCGGGGGGGGGAGTTCACTTTTTGGTTCATGGCCAGACTGATACCCAAGATCAACCCGGATGAGATTGAAAACTCGGGCGAGAGGATGCTTGCGAAGTCCTTGATCAGCCAACTGGGAGCGGAGGTGGAGGTCTACCATAGCTTCCGTTGGTTGGCTGAGAATGAACGCGGAACCTTGGACGAGGGGGAATGCGACTTCGTGGTTTTGGATCCGGCCAACGGTATGCTCTTCATCGAGGTGAAGGGCGGGACTTTGCGCTACAACGAGAAACAAGATTCCTGGGAACGGATCTTGAGCAACGGTAGAATCCGCAAGTTGAGCAAGTCTCCGTTCGACCAGTGTTCGCGCAATATGTTCAAGTTGCTCGACCGCATCGAGAAGGAGCGTCCTTTCATTGGTCGTGGAAAACTTCCTTTTACTTTCGGCTATGCAGTGGCGTTTCCCCATTCCCGGTACGAGGGCACGTTGCCGATGGGGACGCACCGGGATCTCGTATTGGACGATTCGAAGTGCGAGGATTTGAAGCGTTCGATCCAGGCGGTTTACGACCGCTGGCGCAAGTTCCCTCATCCGCCCTTGGGTACCCCCGAGATGGACGGGGTGCGGACGGCTTTGTTTCCGAAGTTCGGAATTCTTCCGGTTCTGTGGAGGCAGGTCGAGGACCAGGAGGAGCGTTTGCGCAGGTTGACCGACATGCAGCGTCAGTTGCTTGACTTTATGGCCGAGCGCAAGTTGGCGGCGATCTGCGGGGTGGCCGGTTCGGGCAAGACGATCCTTGCCATGGCCAAGGCTCAGGAGCTGGCCCGTTCCGGAATGCGTACTTTGTTTTTGTGTTTCAACAAGCCTTTGAAGGATTGGATCAAGCGGGTCATGCAGGACGATGCCGACGACAATTTGATGGTGAGCAATTATCACGGGTTGGCTCTGCATTTGTGCATGAAGGCCGAGATTGAATTTTGGAACGATGAGGAGGGCGAGACACCGGCCTCCTTTTGGTCTGAAGAAGTGCCGGACCGTTTGATGAATGCGATGAGCCTATTGGGCGAAGAAGACAAATTCGATGCCATCATTGTGGACGAGGGCCAGGACTTCCGGGAACTTTGGTGGACTTCCATGGATTCCCTCTTCCGGGATCCGAAGAACAAGGGCTGCTATTTTGTCTTTTACGATCCCAAGCAAAACGTTTTTGCGACGAGCGCTTCCCTTCCGTCGGAATTGGGTGAACCGTTCAACCTGCCGGTGAACTGCCGGAACACGGTCAAGATTGCCGAGCATTGCGCTGGGTTGATTGGGATCGAGCCAAGCGTACGCGACGGAGCTCCCGCGGGGGATGAACCGGAGATCCTGCAGAGCAGTGATTTCAAGGAGGCGTTTCGGTTGGCGGCCAAGAAGGTCAACGAGTGGTGCCAATCCGGCAAAGGCGGACTTAAACTCAGTCAAGTGGCGGTGCTGGCTCCGGGGTCGGAAAAAGACCTCTGCCCGGAAAAATTCGGGTCCGTGCCGAGAACCACGAAGTTCGATGATTGGCGCAAGGACGAGGGGGCTTTGTTTTCTTCGGCGAAGCGTTTCAAGGGGCTGGAGGCGGATGCGGTGGTCATCCTTTGTCATCCGCCTGAGGAGCATGATGATTTGATGGAACAGTACGTCGCCCGTTCCCGGGCCAAGCACGTTCTGGTGGTGATCGAGGTTGAAAAAGCCGACGATTGAGATGGGGTCCAGTGTGCGGGCGTTTTGTCCCTGCGGGGTGGATGAGGAAATTCTGATCGGCGGAGGGATGCTGGGACGAACGGTCCTTGACCGACGGTACCTACAAATGTCCCGAATGCCGAAAGCTAACCCTGCGCTTCGAGCGGGGGAGCATTCTTTGGGATTGAGTGAAGCAAACAGGTGGAGGCCTAACCTCCAAGAACCATTCGTTTGATTTCGCGAAGAGGGACCCACTCGGTTAGTCCGAGGTGCCAGATGCTGACGTTTTCGTAGTCGAGTTCGGGAAGCAGTTCCGCAAAGTCGTGGAATGAGAGTTCGCCTTGTTGAGTTATGTTTTCTCGGTTGATCCAGTGGATTTCGAAGTCGGTGGAATCCAGGGGGATGAGTTCGAAAGGAGGAAAGTTTTCAGGATCCCAAGCGGTAACCTTCCTTTGCGAATCGTGGACCAGGACGAGGTTGCCCCGAAGAAGTTCTCCGAACAACCGTTGGGCGCGGGGATTGTCCTTGGGGTCGCATTCGAGGTCCAGAATTTCGTACAAGCGTGGCTTGATGATTGCGACCAGTTTGATTCTTTCGCAAACCAAAATGGCTTCCTCCTTGGATAATTTGCGGCGCAGGATTCTCATCGTCTAGAAACCTAACCGGACTGACTTAACCTTGCGAAACGTCAGGACGTCATATCTTTGTCATAGTCAGAGCCAGTTGGGTCTTTGTGGGATTCGTTCTTGAATTTCTCTCACGAGCGGGAGATGGTTGATTTTTGATGAGTGACTGGAAAGAATCAAAAACCATAGTCGGCGAGGAGGAGGGCTCCGAGCGACAGGTGGTCGCCTACGTCGCGAAAGACGACCGGGTTGGTTTGCACGTGCATGACTTGAAGCGGGGCAAGGAGTACGAGTTCCACGTTTGGGTGACGGCCGAGTTCAAAGACAAGTTGATCGTCGCCTTGATCGAACACCTCTACGGGGAGCGCCAGTCTTGCGCGAGCGGCTTCGAAGAGTTGATGAAGGAAAATGGAATTGTTTGCGAGCGTCGTCGAGAATGGAAAGAATCCAAAACGATCGTGGCTCGGGGGAATTCTCCTCACAGACGGGTGTTGGCCTTTGTGGGAGAGGATGACCGGGTTGGTCTTCAGGTGCATGAGATGGGAGGGCCGAGAGGGCGCGAGGATTATCAATTTTACGTGGAAGTGCCCGGCGAAGAAAAGGACAGGTTGACCATCGCACTGATGGCCAAGATCTACGGGTGCCGCCATTCCTGCCCGAGCGAATTCGAAATTCTCATGCAAAAGAACGAGGTTCCTTTGGAACGCTACGTGACGTAGGGAATTCCTGGATGAAAAAGATTCTCTATTTGGATATGGACAACGTCCTTGTGGACTTTCCTTCGGGATTGGCCCGAATACCCGAGGAAATTCAAAGGGAATACGAAGATAGGGGGATGGACGAGATCCCCGGGATCTTTGCTTTGATGAAGCCGATGCCCGGAGCCGTCGAAGCCTTCAATGCGTTGGCGGAGGTGTTCGACGTCTATATTCTTTCGACCGCTCCGTGGGAGAATCCGTCCGCATGGTCGGACAAGCTGGAGTGGGTGAAGAAACACCTGGGCGAGAAGGCGTGGAAACGCTTGATCCTCAGTCACCACAAAAACCTCAACCGGGGAGACTTTCTGGTCGATGACCGGGACAAGAATGGAGCGGGGGAGTTCACGGGCACCTTGATCACCTTCGTCCCGAACGAGACCTCCTGGCCCGACTTGGTGGAGGAATTGATTGCCCAGGCTTAGGCGGGAGCAATTTTAGTTGCTTGCGTTTGTATTACAATTGTAATACATCGTGGCTATGAGCAAAAGCGCAATGGTACAGGCCCGGGTGGAACCGGATTTGAAGAATAATGCAGAATCAATTTTCCGCGAACTTGGGCTGAACTCAGCCCAAGCCATAACGATGTTTTACAAGCAGGTTGAATTGACGGGGGGGTTGCCGTTCAACGTGGTGGTGCCCAATGAGAAGACCCGCAAGACCTTTGAGAGTACGGACGAGGGAAGAGACTTGATCGTGTGCGAGGACGCGCAGGATATGTTCGAGAAGCTCGGGCTATGAGCCTGACCCCGGTCTACACCAAGCAATTTGAAAAGGATTTGAAGCGCTGCCTGAAGCGCAACAAGAAGATGGAGAAATTCAAACTGGTGGCGGAATCCCTATTGGCAGGGGAGAAGTTGGATGCCATCCATCGAGATCACAAACTGATTGGAAACTTCGTCGGTCGGCGTGAGTGCCATTTGGAATCCGATTGGTTGTTGGTTTACAAAGTGGAAGAGGGAAGGGTCATTTTCGAGCGGATGGGTTCCCATTCCGATTTGTTCTGAAGTCCGGTCGCGTTTTTCCAAGCCGTCTCTGCCCAAAGGACGGATTCTCATTCGGTCTTCTCAAGATAATGAAGCGGGGAGATGACGGGGATGTCTTGAAAGGGGTGAAGGCCAAGCAGGTCGGAATCTCCGGAGAGAATGTAGTCGGCGGAACCGTTGACCGCGAGTTCGAGAAACTTATCGTCATGCGGGTCGCGACAGGCCCGGATGGGTTGAACGATTTCGACTTTGATGCAGAGCGGGGCGAGCAGGGAAAAGAATTTCCTGCGTTCCTTTGCAGAAAGGTATTTGTCGAACTTTGGACGGGAAAGAACTTCGGCGAGTTCGCCCAGGGTCTCGTCGGAAACCAGCATATCGCCGGTTGCTTGGGCTTTGGCGAAGGCTTGTCCGGGTATTGAATCGGGAAGGAGTAACCGGCTGACGAGGACATTGGTGTCGACGACGAAGCGATGACCGAGGTAGGTCACTTGTCGGCCAGCAACTTGGAAAGTTTCTTTTCAGTCAGGCCTTTTTTCTTCGCCTTTTGGGAGACCTCTTCGCAAAAGCGTGAGAACTCGGCGACGTTTACGCCGCGCATACGGTCGTACTCTTGCGCAGAGAGCACAACGGCCGCCGGGCGGTTGTGCTTGCGAATGAGGACGGGTTCGCGCTGGGCAGTTTCCATGACTTGGCCAAAGGCTTGTTTCGCTTCGTTTGCGGTAACGTATTTCATCTGATTCATCTAAATTAGACGAAACAGACGAAAGTGGCAAGAAAACCCTGAATAGTCCTTTTTTCCGATTCAAATGAGTGGAGCGGCTACGATCTGGAAATTTTTTTGCGCCCGAGATCCAACGGCCCTATCCGTGGTCGAAGTAACCTGGGCTCAGTTTTCGAGCAACCTCTCTTTGATCTCGCTTAACGAGATCCAACTTTCGGTTCCCTCGTGCCAGATAGAGGTGTTTTCCACGATCAATTCGGGCAGTTGCCGTTTGAAGGTTTCCAAACTGACGGGACCTTCCATGCGGTCCTTTTCGTCGTCGTGGTAATAGATTTGTAGGTCGGGAGTCTCGCTTGGCATGAGTTCCACCGAGGAAAAGACGTGCATGTGTTCGGGAGGGCAAACGATGATTTCCTTTTTGGCGCTGTAGGTGATTACGATTTGCCCGTCGAGGAGTTCGTTGAACAGTTTTTGAGCGAGAGGGACGTTCTTGGGGTCGCATTCGAGTTCAAGGGTTTCGACCAAGCGCGGTTTGCCTTGCGCGACCAAAGTAATCCGAGAGCACAACCGCTCGGCTTCTTCTTCAGTGAGCTTGGAGGGAGGGATTCTCATGAGATGTTTTTCGGTTCTTGTTTCTTGTCCTGCGTAGGTGAAATTCAGTCAATATAATGCAGGTTTGCTCAAAAAGAAAGGAATCCGGTCCAGTTAATCGCATTTAGGCTTTTGTGCCTTACCTGAATGCGGATCAATCTTCGATCGTTCGCCTGCTCCCGAAGAGCTTTCGGTGTTTGAGGCTTTGGCTTGTGGCCCGTTTGCGCCATCTTCTGAAACTGCTTGGCTTAAGGGATTTTCTCATGTGAACGATGACTTGGCTTTCGTTCAAACCGGAAATTTTTCGAATTTCCTCAAAGGTGATGCGGTCGGCCCAGGCGGCCCAGACGATCCAGTCTTCGCTGCCTTTGGGTGGCTCGGGCTTTTTGACCCGGGTGACGGGAAATTTCGACTTTTTGGGTTTCATGGATCGCTAAAAAACAACCTAGCCACCTTTTGGGGGTGGGCAAATTTTCAGCCGCCGCTTTTCTCGCGAAGCAGGAAGAAGGTTTCCATCGAGCCTTTGCCTTTGATTTCGATTTTTCTTGGTTCGGAAAATTCGAATTCATCCCCCAGCAAATCGCGGAAAGTTCGGGAAACTTGAACCTTTCCTTCTTCGCCGTGTGATTCCATCCGGCTTGCGACGTTTACGGTGTCCCCCCACATGTCGTAAATGAATTTCTTTCTTCCGATGACACCCGCTACGACGGGGCCGCAATGAATTCCGACTCGGATCTCCAAGTCGAGGTTAAGCTCGCTTGCCGCTTCCCGGATGCATTCGCAAAACGCAAGGGCGGTGCGGGCGGCGTTCGAAGCATGCCGGGGATCGACCCGGGGGACGCCCGTAGCGGCCATGTAACCGTCTCCGATCGTTTTGATTTTTTCCGCCCCGTGGGATTCGGACACCGCATCGAAACGACGGAAGACGGAGTCGAGCATCTTGACCACTTCCCTCGGTTCGAGTTGGGAGGAGAGCCTCGTGAAATTCACTACGTCGACGAAAATGATGCTTGCCTCCGGGAAGCGTTCGGCGATGGACTCTTCCCCTTCCTTCAGGCGCTCGGCGATCCCCGCGGGCAGGATATTGAGCAACAACTGATCGGCTCGGGCTTCCGCGAGGATCGAATTACGGTAGATCATGCGCGCCACCAAGGCCATGAAGCAAAAAATGACCGGACTGAAAAACCAATCGATCATGAAAGTCAGTTCGGGTCCCACGGAGTAACGCCCCGGGAGGGTGACGAAGCGCGGAAGAAGAGCAAGGACCAGCATGCAAACAAGACCGGTGAGCAGAGCTCCGGCAAGGTAGATTCGTTCGCGTACTCCAAAGAGAATCAAGCTGATCATCATGAAACCCGTGATCGTCATCCAACTGTCGGCGGGGTCGTACCCGTAGAGGTAAAGAAGCCAGGCGGTAATGAGTATGGGCG
>JAYOII010000144.1:2364-7639 GCA_038118685.1 Opitutia bacterium | reverse complement strand
AAGCGGGATACGGCTTGCCTCCACGCGACGGGGTGGTCGTTTGGTGGGGCGCTCTTCGAGGAGCCATCGGTTTGGCCCTTGCTCTAGTCGTCTATTCGGAGCAGTTGAGGTTCGAATTCGACGTCAAGGACGGTGGAAGCGGGTACAACGAGGCAACGACTTCCATCGTTCTGCTTGATAAAAAGGAGGCTGATCTTTGGGAGCGCAATATCGAACAGGCCAAGGCGAATGACAAAAAAGTGTCTTGGCACAAACTCTCCGCCCTCAAGTCGATCGCAACCCCCACGGTCGAAGGCGGAAAGATCGTCGGAGTATCCCAAACCGACGAACAAAAGGCCAAGTTGTTCGGTGAAATCAAAAACAGAGACGGAAAAATCCTCCAAGAAGCAACGACCTCTCAGGGTGTTGACGAACTAAGAAAGGCCTTGGCCAACGGTGACAAAAGAATCGTTGTTCTCGGAGAGGGGCAAGGAACTCAGTTTGCAGGCATTAACCTGGTCGGGATTTCGGCGGGTGTCCGGGGGCAATTCCTTTTCCTGATTTCTGGCATTGTGTTGTTAACTTTGCTAGTAAACGCAACGACGGTGGGTCCGATGGTCAACGCTTTGGGACTCACCAAATTGCCGGCGGTCAAGAAGTTGATGTTTTCCAATGCGTCCGGAAACGTCGCGAAGGGATGTGAGGAGGAGATGGATTTGCTCAAGGACGATCGTTTCCTTAGTGGCGCGAATTGGTCGGAGGTCAGAAAATATCTGCCCGATCCGGTCGCTTACCCCCTTACGCCCGAGGAATTGGCCGAGATGGATACCTTGGCTGAGATCAGGCGCCGTTTGTTGGAGAGGGAAAGAAGCAGTTACTGGGCTCAGTTCAGGGCCGGGTTGTTGAGTGCCCGAGCGGTTGCCATCTTGGACAATAATCTAAGCGAATTTCTCGACAAGCAGGGGAAGGTGCCGATGACGGATCGTGGATACCTTGAAAAAGTTTGTTCGGTCAGCAAGTTAACCGAAGCTTTCAGGGACCTTCCTTTGCTGAAGGGCTATTTCTCCGACCGGATTACCGTTAGCTATGATGCAGCCAAGGCGTTTGTCGTTTCCCAGCAGGATATTGCCAAGTTGGTCGATACCATGGCCAAGGATCTTGACGAGAGCGGGGATCCCAAGAAGCTTCAGCAGAACACCAAGCTCATCAAGGATGAAATCAGGCAGAATCGTTTGACGGCTCTTCATTGCATCCGTGACTTGCATGAAAATTATCCCGAGGCAACGGTTGGCATTGAGACAAAAGACGCCATCCGCTCGGTTCTCAACCATGAACGCAATGCCGTCCGCAAGCTGAAGTCCGAGGGGATGCTCGAGTCGGACGAAGCCGCCAGGTTGATCACTGAGGTGGAGCAGAGAATGAAGGAGGTCATGGACAGTCCTTTGGAGCTCAGGCTTCCCGAACCGGAGGAGGTTTTGCGTGAAGTGAACTGGCTCAAGGGCATGCCCGAGGAACTTATTGCCAAGATTGTGGCGGTTTCCGAGCAAAGGGCTTATTCCAACGGAGATTCGATCATGAAACAGGGGGACGACGGAGATGGAATGATCGTTATTACCCGGGGCAGCGTGCAGGTTTCCATCGGAGACTTGGTCGTCGATATCATGGGCCGTGGTTCGGTCATCGGCGAAATGGCCGTACTGGCAGGCATCAAGCGCACCGCAAACGTCGTAGCCGATTCATCGGTTACGGCTCTTTGGCTGTCCACCGATGCCATGCAAAAAATCATGACCGAATCGCCTGAGTTATCGGGCAGTCTTTGGAAGACCGCCGCCATGAGGTTTGCGGAGAACTTGCTGGGGTCGAGGAAACCCTACAATCAATGGGACCAAATGAGACTCCGCCGTTGGCTCAACGAAGGAGTGGTTCTTTCTCCCTCCGAGGGCGAATCCGTCGATCTATACGGAAAGATTGCCGTTTTGGTTTCAGGCCAAGCGAGTTCTCCGAGTTCGGGGGAGGCGAAAAGCGCACCTGCACTGCTGGATTTGGCTTCGGCCCAATTTTCAGGCGACGCCAAGGTGTTCGTGCGGGAAAGCTGATTTTCCGAAAATGGCGGAGAGGGCGGGATTCGAACCCGCGGTACCTTGCGGTACACAGCATTTCCAATGCTGCACAATCGGCCACTCTGTCACCTCTCCGATTAAGTCGAACGCCCTCCTTACATGCCGATGAAAGTGGCATCCGTCAATGATCAAAACCGATGGGTTGCTTTCAATGTTGCGATTAGTTTTTCTTTTATTTCAAACATTGTTTTTTGGGGTTTGCTTGTTTTGACATATTCATTAGAAAGACGCGGATATGATTTCCGACGAAGTTGGGTACAACGGTAAGGTCGAAGGTGAAGTGATTGTCACCAAGGCGGATGCGGTGATTAATTGGATTCGCAAGCACTCCGTTTGGCCCATGCCAATGGGTTTGGCCTGTTGCGCTATCGAGTTGATGGCTTCCGCAGCCTCCCGTTATGATATTTCACGCTTTGGGATGGAAGTCATGAGGTTCTCTCCCCGTCAGTCGGATTGCATGATCGTGGCTGGTACGGTGACTTACAAGATGGCCGAGGTGGTTCGCAGGATTTACGATCAAATGGGAGATCCCAAATGGGTCGTTGCCATGGGTGCATGCGCTTCGACCGGAGGCATGTATCGATCCTATGCCGTGATGCAGGGAGTCGACAATATTGTCCCTGTCGACGTCTATGTCAGCGGTTGCCCTCCACGCCCAGAAGCCCTTTTGGATGCCATGATGAAGCTTCAGGATAAGATCGGCCGAGAACCTTCCGTAGGCAACTTGCGAAAGCCCAAGGCTGTCTCTTCCTGTTGAAGGCATGATCGACGACGAATTCACAAAGACCTTCTTGGAAAAAAAAGGCTTTCTTTCGAAGAGGGAAAGCTTCGATTGCCTCACGATGGATTGCCCTTCGGACAAACTTGTCGAATTGGTTCTCTCTCTTCGTGATGAGGAGAACTTTGACTTGCTTGTCGATTTGACGGCCATCGATCACGGAGAAGAAGCGCAAGTCCGGTTTTCCGTTGTGCTCCACTTTTATTCTTTGGTTCAGCGTGGGTATTTGCGCTTTCACGTCGCGTGCCCCGACAACGAGAACCCTTCCGTCCCTTCGATTGCCGAAGTTTACCCTGCCGCCAATTGGCATGAGAGGGAAACTTACGACATGTTCGGAATCAAGTTCGAGGGACATCCTGATCTCAGGCGCATCCTGATGTGGGACGAATACCCTTATTTCCCTCTTCGCAAGGAGTTTCCTTTGGCTGGAATCGATACCCCGTTGCCGGCGGCCGACGTGGCAGAGGTCACGGAGGCATCCGTCGAGCCCGCTCCGATGATGGGTGGACCGTTTGTGTCATCCGGAGACGGAGTGATGAGTTCATCCGAGCCGCGGGCTTTGGACGAGAGTTGGACCGAGGAGTCCGAAAAGCCGTCATGAGCAAAACCGTTACCAGGGAAATTTCGATCGGGGACGTGGGCACCCGTGGTTCGGAGGCGTCCGAGAAGGCTGATTCTGCCCGCATGGCCTTGAACGTCGGGCCTTCTCACCCGACGACTCACGGGGTGTTGCGCCTCGTCATGGAGTTGAACGGGGACGTAATTGAGAAATGCGATCCCGTCATCGGGTATTTGCATCGCGGGGACGAGAAAATCGCCGAGAACATGACTTACAATCAGTTCGTTCCCTACACCGATCGGCTCGATTACCTCGCTCCTTTGGCCAACAACGTCGCTTATGCCATCACGGTTGAAAGACTTGCCGGCGTCGAGGTGCCGGAGCGTTGTCAGGCCATCCGGGTACTTGTTTGCGAAATGGCCCGTATTTCGAGTCACTTGCTTGGCATGGGGGTTTTCGGCATGGATGCGGGGGCTTGGACGCCCTTTATGTACACCTTCACGGAGAGGGAGAAACTCTATACTTTGTTCGAGGAACTAACCGGGGCCCGTTTTACTACAAGTTACACCCGGATCGGAGGAGTTGCCCGCGATATTCCCGATGGATGGCTCGACCGTGTGAAGACTTTTTGCGAAAACTTGCCCAAGGCGATCGACGAGGTGGAAAAGTTGCTGACCCGCAATCGGATTTTTCTCGATCGGACCGAGGATATCGGAGTGATTTCCAAAGAGGATGCATTGGCTTATGGTTTGACCGGGCCCAACCTGCGGGCATCTGGAGTCGATCTTGATTTGCGCAAGGACAAACCTTATTCCGGCTACGAAAAATACGAGTTCGACGTGCCGATCGGAACCCGTGGAGATTGCTATGATCGTTATTTGGTTCGTATTGAAGAGGTGAGGCAGAGCCTGAGGATAATCGATCAGGTCATTTCCGATTTTCCTTCCGGACTCTGGTATGCCGAGGATGCGAGAAAAATTTTCGCTCCGCCCAAGGAAAAGATCATGACCAGCATGGAAGAATTGATCCAAAATTTCATGATTGTAACGGAAGGCCCGCAAGTGCCCGCCGGAGAAATTTATTTCGAAGCCGAAAACCCAAAAGGCGCCTTGGGTTTTTATCTTGTCTCGAAGGGTGGGGGAGTGCCCTACCGTCTTAAGATTCGGGCTCCCAGTTTTTGCAATTTGAGCATACTTGAAAAATTCGTGCCCGGGCACATGCTTGCCGACATAACCGTGATTCTCGGAAGCTTGGACTTCGTCATGGGGGAATGTGACCGCTGAATCGATTGTCTCATGGAACTTACCAAGGAAACTCTTCAGAAGATCGACGACGTCATCCCCCGCTACCCGGATAAGCGCAGCGCGGTTCTGATGGTCATACATTTGATTCAGGACGAACTTGGTTCGATCAGCGACGAAACCTGCGAATGGATTGCCGAGAAATTGGACCTTCAGCCCATCAACGTGAAGGAACTCATCACTTTTTATCCCATGCTCCGGGAAACTCCATGGGGAAAGACCCATGTCCGCGTCTGCCGGACTCTTCCCTGTGCTCTGCGGGGTTCTTACGCCACCTGCCAGAAACTCGAGAAAAAATTGGGCGTGAAGGAAGGACATGTCCGTGAGGATGGAGAGTATTCGATCGAATTCATGGAATGCCTTGCGGATTGCGGAGAGGGTCCGGTCGTCATGGTGGACGAAGAAACCTACGAGAACATCGACGAAGAGAAGGCCGAAAAGTTGGCTGACTTGATGCTCAAAGGCAAGTTGGACAACTCGAACGAATTCGTAAGCTATGAAAAAGGATTGCTCTCGGACTCTTCCGAAAATGCCGGAA
>JAYOII010000144.1:0-2354 GCA_038118685.1 Opitutia bacterium | reverse complement strand
AATCATCTTCTAAAGCCAAGAAATGACGAACAAGAATACGCCCAAGTAACGCCGGATCATCCTTAAACATGCGGATGATCCGAATTATTCCAACCGGATTGGTTGTTATCTTCGCGAAGGGGGCTACGAAATGCTTCGCAAGGCGCTCAAAATGAAGCCTGAGGAAATTGGGGAAGAAGTTCTCAAATCCGGAGTTCGCGGTCGTGGAGGGGCGGGTTTTCCGGCAGGTATGAAATGGAAATTTCTCGACCGCAAATCAGGCAAGCCGATCTATTTGATCTGCAACGCCGACGAGTCCGAACCAGGAACTTTCAAGGATCGTCAGATCATGCACAAGGATCCTCATCAGCTCATCGAGGGCATGATGATCGCTGCTTACGCGATTCAAGCCAAGCAGGCTTTCATTTACATTCGGGCCGAGTTTTTCGAAGGAGCCCGTATTTTGGAGCGAGCCATTGCCGAGGCCAAGGAAAAGGGCTTCTGCGGTGAAAAGATCTTGGGTACGGACTATTCGTGCGATTTGGTCGTTCATCGCGGTGCAGGTGCCTACATTTGCGGGGAAGAAACCGGATTGATCGAATCCTTGGAGGGCAAAAGGCCCAATCCGAGAATCAAGCCCCCCTATTTTCCCGCCGTTCTTGGCCTTTATCAGTGCCCGACCATCGTCAACAACGTGGAGACGCTCTGCAACGTGAAGCATGTCATGGAAATGGGCGGAGACGAATTTGCCAAGATCGGAAAGCCCAACAATACCGGGACCCGCATTTGGTGTGTTTCAGGACAGGTCAAGAGGCCGGGTTACTATGAATTCGAGTGCGGGGCCTTGACCATGGGAGAGATGATTTTCGACGTTTGCGGTGGTTTGCTTCCGGGTCGCAGCCTCAAGGCAATCATCCCAGGCGGTTCCTCGGCCAAGGTTCTTCGCGCGGACGAAAGGTTTGTCGGCAAACACAAGGACGGCACGGACTTTGACTGGGGAATTGAGGACATCCCTCTTGATTTCGACGGCCCGATCGCTGCCGGAAGCATGTCCGGTTCGGGTGGCATCATCGTGATGGACGATACCGTCGATATCGTGCAGGCCATGGCGAACATCAACGCTTTTTACGCCCATGAGTCTTGCGGACAGTGCACCCCTTGCCGTGAAGGTTGTCTTTGGATGAGAAAGATCACCAAGCGCATGTGCGAGGGAGATGCCCGCGAGGAAGACCCCGAAATGCTTCTTTCCATCGCCAACCAAATCGAGGGAAGAACGATCTGTGCCTTTGGCGAGGCCGCCGCTTGGCCAACCCAAAGCTTTGTTACGAAGTTCCGGGACGATTTCGCCAAAAAGGCGAATCCCGCAAAGAAGAAAGGCAAGAACTCCCTCCAACTGATCTGAAGGCCATGATTTCAAAAGGAAAGACCGATCAAGTGACCATCAATTTGGATGGAAAGGACGTGGAGGTGCCTGCCGGCATGAATTTGGTTGATGCGGTGGCCCTTCACGGCAAAGAGATTCCCCACTATTGCTATCATCCGCAACTCAGCGTGGCAGGCAATTGCCGGATGTGCCTCATCGAAATGGGGACGCCGATGAGGGACCGGAGTACGGGCGAACCTATTCTGGAAGAGGACGGTTCGCCCAAAATCGGTTGGGTTCCCAAGCCTGTCATCGGTTGTGGAACAAACGTTTCTCCGGGTATGCACGTCAAGACCGAGTCCGAGATGGTGACCGGTTGCCGGGAGGGCATAATGGAATTTCTTTTGGTCAATCACCCCTTGGATTGCCCGATTTGCGATCAGGCCGGGGAATGCAGGTTGCAGGAATTCGCCACGGACTATGGCCGGGGTTACAGCCGCTACCAAGAGCGCAAGAACGTAAAGCCCAAGCGCACGCGCCTCGGGCCTCGTGTAACCCTTGACGATGAACGCTGCATCCTTTGTTCCCGTTGCATCCGTTTCTGTCAGGAAGTGGCGGACGACGACGTCTTGGGTTTTGTTGATCGAGGAAGCTTTTCCACGCTAACCTGTTTCCCGGGGAAGGAACTCGCCAACAATTATTCCCTCAATACGGTGGATCTTTGTCCCGTCGGAGCTTTGACCAGCACGGATTTCAGGTTCAAGATGCGTGTCTGGTTCCTCAAGGAAACTTTGAGCATTTGTCCGGAGAGCAGCGCCGGTTGCAATACTTTGGTATCCAGTCGGGAGGGTGATATCCACAGGATCGTGCCTCGAAGGAATGATGCGGTGAACGACAGTTGGATGACCGATAGCGGCAGGGCTCTGTACAAGCAGATCAAATCCGATGATCGCTTGAAGACTCCGCTCGTCGATCAGGAAGAGTCCACGATGGAAGACGCCCTCCTCTCGGC
>JAYOII010000143.1:6481-7715 GCA_038118685.1 Opitutia bacterium | reverse complement strand
GCTCAATGCTCAATGTTTCAGTCATTCAATCTTTTCCTGTAGCGGACTCCTACTTCCAGAAACTCCCTCATTGCAGTTCCATCCTCCTCGTCCAGGTATTTTTTAACCTGCGAGACGGAACCTTCCAGTTCCTCGAGCGCATCCATGAGGTTCGAACGGTTCAAAAGAAGAATCTGTTCCCAAAGCTCGGGGTTTCCTTCGGCGATTCTCGTCGTATCCCTCAATCCTTGCCCGCACAAAGAGTCCCAGTTTTCGGTAATACCATCCAGACAATGGGCCAAGCTGGAGGCAAGCAGGTGCGGAAGGTGGCTTACGCGAGCAACGCAGCGGTCATGCTCCTCCGCATTCATCAGATGAACTTTCATTCCTATTTTTTCCCAAAAGGCGCAAAGGGGCCGAAGGAAGGACTCGGGCGTATTTTCCGATGGCGTAACGATGCATGTCTTCCCCTCGAACAGATCGGCCTTGGCATGTTTCATACCCGATTTTTCAGAACCCGCCATTGGATGCGAACCGATGAAAGTACCGGTTCCCTTGCCGCCGTGCGTGGCTCCCGCCTGACAAATTTCCTTTTTCACGCTTCCCACGTCGGTCAACAGCGTATCCTCGGACGAATGAGACATCACTTCCGGTATAAAGGAAGGGATGCTTTCTACCGGGGTACAAAGAACCACAATGCTGCTTCCCGAAACAGCTGTTGCCAAGTTTTCCTCCGCATGATCACACCAGTCCAAACCGGAACAATCCGCAAGCCTCTCCCGGTTTCTGGCCCAAACGACGATTCGTTCACAGGCATCTCGATTGCGCAAGGCCATGGCCAAGGAAGCCCCGAGCAGTCCGGGTCCTACAATCGTGACTTGTTCGATTTTCATGGGAGGGCGCATTCTTCCTTAATTGCTTTGATTTTGGAAAACGGTTGGTTTAGAACACATTCATAGATGGAAAAGGATTTCAAAGAGCAAGACTCAAACGAAGATGATTGGGGCAACCCACCTGCTCCCCTTACCCCGGAAAACCAAAGAAAAGCATTCCGGGCCCAGATGATCATTGGCATCGTGGCCTTTACCGGGATCCTGCTTCCGGGAATCATGTTTTGGGTTTTTCGAAAATAAGGCATAACTCGCGCTATCCAAGCAAGTAACTCCAAAACAATCAACGCATCATAAATTGAAAAGCTCGAGGAACAAGGGATATGGAAAACTGGAAGTAATCATTTCAGTCATGATCATTGGGG
>JAYOII010000143.1:0-6471 GCA_038118685.1 Opitutia bacterium | reverse complement strand
ATTCTTGTCCATCCCCATTTACAACTCTTGGGTGTCTGAAGACAATAATCCCAGCCCAAACTCAACCTCCGCGCCATCCAACCCGACGCCCCTCAATACGAGCACCCAAACGGATTCCAATGGATCCGTGCCCCCGGCCCAGGTTCTACCCCAACAGTAATTTCAGCCCAGGCTGGCTCAGCACAGTGGAGATATCCGGCAAGAAGCTTCTGTACTTGGGTCTTTGCGTTCTTTCGTTGTTCGCGGTCCTCGCCGTTCTTTTCTATTCCTTCGTAGGTATTTTCGGTGATGAGGGGAAAGAGATCTTGAAGAGCAGTTGGTACGCATTTGAGAATTTCGTGCTTTCCAATGGATTTTGGCTTTTTTGCTCCATAGCGGTCCTTCCCGCTTTTATTCTTCCCGTTTCTCCTCTTCTCATCCTTGCCGGAAAGTGGGGTGGAACCCATAGCCCGTGGTTGTCTTGCCTCTACTCCGTCATCGCTCTTGCGGTCAACCTTAGTTGGACTTATTGGTTCGCAAGAAAACCGGGAAACTCAATGGTCCGGTGGCTTCTCTCTCGGTCAAAGCACAAACTTCCGGAAGAAGATCCGGAAAACCTCACCCAATGGGCCCTCATTCTACGTCTTGCCCCGGGCGTTCCTTTCATTTTCACCAATTATATTTTGGGGATCCTGAAAATGCCTTTTCGTTCCTATCTTTTGATCTCCTTGCCAATTCTTTCCCTCACCTCCTGTGGATACGTGCTTATCTTCGCCGGTGTTTTCGGCGGTGAGAAGGTCGAGGAGTCAGCCGAAAGGTGGGCGTATGCTCTGGGAGGAGTCGGTCTGGTTGTCGCAATGACCTTGCTCGGACGGATTATTTCAAGAAAAAAGGCTCATGCAAACTGACTTGTTCGAACAACACGAGGATCGTTCCGAGGTTTGGCAGGTTTCGGACTTGACCAGGGAAATCAAAAGACTTTTGCATACGGAGTTTCCGGTACTTTGGGTCAGGGGTGAGATTTCCAACCTCAGAGCTCATCCAAGCGGACACCGGTACTTTGTCCTCAAGGACAGCCATAGCCAACTCAAGGCGGTGCTTTTCAGGGGGGACGCAAGTTCACTCGGATACGCTCCGCAAGAAGGGGAAGAGTGCCTCGCGTTTGGAGAGCTTACCCTGTATGAACCTCGCGGAGAATACCAACTCCGAGTCAGGCACATGATGCAGGATGGCATGGGAAACATGCGTTTGCAGTTCGAGCGGCTCAAGGAAAAACTCCTGAAGGAAGGCCTCTTTGACGAAACCCGCAAGAAAACCTTGCCTACCTTGGCTCGACGGGTGGCAATCATATCGTCGGCCAGTGGAGCCGCCTTGCAAGATTTCCTGAGTATTTTGAAACGCCGGGAATGGAGTGGTTCGGTTTTTCTGTTCAACTCACCCGTACAAGGCAAGGATGCCCCTGCCGGATTGACCCAAGCCTTGAATCGGGCGGTTTCCTTTTCGGCTATCGACCTCATCGTTCTTGCGCGCGGGGGAGGATCCATTGAGGATCTATGGGCCTTCAACGACGAGAGTCTGGTTCGGCAGGTTGCAAATTGCCCGATCCCAACCATTTCCGCCGTTGGACATCAAACGGATTTCGTCCTGACTGACTTCGGTGCGGATTTGCGGGCGGAAACTCCATCCGCCGCCGCCGAATGGATTAGCTCGGAGCACCTCAGGCTTTTAAATAAACTTGAAGAATTAGGCAACCGGCTCATCGACACACCCGAAGATTTCCTTTCCAAGTCCCGGGACCGGCTTCGACTCAATGAGGCCAGGCTGAAAAATTGCTCGCCTTCATCAAGGATCGAAATGCAACATCAATTTCTGGATGATCTCGAATCAAGAATGAACAGGATCATCAAAAGTTCTTTCGATCGTACTACCTATGTCCTGGAAGCTCTTGAGAGAAGGCTGGAAGGGAACAGCCTGAAGTCTTCCCTCAACAAGGGGTTCTCCTATTTCAAGGACGAGGATGGCAATATCATCGATCAAGCCAAGGCGCTAAAGGCAGGCACGACGGTTCAAGCCACCCTCAAGGATGGAAGCAAAAACCTGAAAGTGCTTTGACCCAAGCGGTTTCAAAAAGACAGTTCGCAGAATTTCACGGTTTGTTCAAAGCCCAGGCGATCATACAAATTTTTCCGACCTCCGTAGTCGCTGAACAAGATGCAATGGCTCTTTTCCCTTGCCTTGGCCTGACCAACCAAGCCTGCGATCAAATCTTCCCCGTATCTCATTCCTCTTAATTCTTTGGGGACGAAAACCTCGTTAATGACCAAACTGCGGGGCGTCGACCGACCAAATCCCCCCATCGCGCATGTCCCGACTCCTTCCTTATGCAGAAGAAAAAGATTGCCCTTGAGCATCATGGTCCGAGACATGGAAAGAAGGGCGTTGCAGTCCAGCGGAGGTACGGATTCATTGGCGAACAGGGTAGTCCAGGCTTGCACCCGCGGCCAGTTTGCAGACTCCGCGACTTTCAGTTCCGTAGGTTGCCGGCCCTCTAGGAAGGAAAGACAGGAGGTGGAATAAATCATAAATTCTTTCTTGCATACCGGTGACTCCTTTCTCCCTTTGAGCCATTCACGACCAAAAGAAGTCGCGGATTGATCGGGACCCGTCACTCCCCGAATTTTCCATTTCTTTTTTTTCCCGTACTTGGCAAGACGGAGGGAGGCATCCTCGGTTCCATTTGAAAGCAGAAGATAGCCCGATGGCATAATCACGCCACTTAGCAAAATCTTGCCTTGCAGGAAAACGTTGCCCGACCAAGCCGTTTTGCCATTCTCCCAAAAGTTTCGGTATACTTCCCAAAAAAGATTGTTTGCAAATTCATCTCCCGAGAGAAAATCAGAAGAATTACGAAAAAAAGAGGCAAGATCGCCATATGCTTGGATTTTTCCCATTGTTTGTCGCGACATTTGTCTTGGAACAAAGAAAGTGCTTCCGTATGAACGGACAATCAAGCAAGATATTTCCAATGCCAAATAACCTCTCACAAAGCCGATACAACAAACGGGGCGTTTCATCCGACAAAAGCGAAGTCCATAAGGTCGTTGACCACATGGATCGTGGCTTGTTCCCGGGAGCTTTTTGCAAAGTCACCGAGGATTTGCTGACCAACAATCCCGAGTATTGCAACGTAATCCATTCGGACGGAGCAGGCACGAAATCCATTTTGGGCTACCTTTGGTATCGGGAGACCGGCGACCCAAGCGTTTTCCGCGGGATTGCCCAAGACAGCATAGTCATGAACCTGGACGATCTGGCATGCGTGGGAATCTGGGATCAAGTCGTACTATCCAGTACGGTCAACAGGAATGCCCGAAACTTTCCCGGAGAAGCCTTGGCCGCCCTGATCGAAGGGACCGAAGCTTTCCTGCAAACCTTGGCCGACAACGGGATCAGCATAAAAAGCGGAGGCGGCGAAACCGCCGACGTAGGCGACTTGACCGGAACCGTGGCCGTCGACTCCTGCGCAGTTGCAGTCTGTCCGAGAGACAAGGTCATCGACAACGCCCGGATCGGACCGGGCTTGAGCATCGTCGGCCTTTCTTCCTGCGGAAAAGCGAGCTATGAAACTTTTGAGAACAGTGGGATCGGAAGCAATGGGTTGACGAGCGCCAGACACGAACTTCTTTCTTCTCATTACCGGGACAATTATCCCGAAACCTTCGACCCGCAAACCGACCCCGACTACGTTTACTGCGGACCGCACCGGATGAAAGACCCCTTGCCCGGGTCGAATCTTTCGGTCGGCGAAGCGTTGCTCAGTCCCACCCGGACTTATCTTCCCGTCGTCAAACGAATAATCGAAGAACTGGATCGACAAGTTCTTGGACTGGTGCACTGTTCGGGAGGAGGGCAGACCAAATGCCTGCGCTTTGGCACCCGGGTTCATCACGTCAAAGACAACCTTTTCCCCGTCCCGGCCCTTTTCAAGGAAATCCAGCGGGCCTCTCAAACGAGCGAGGAGGAAATGCACCAAGTTTACAACATGGGTCACCGTCTCGAAGTTTTCTGTTTGCCCGAGGTCGCATCCAAGGTCATCGAACTATCCCGAGAATTCAACGTCGACGCCCAGGTCATTGGAAGAACCGAAGAGACTCAAAAGGCAGACGGGGCCAACCATCTCTCCATCCTGCGGGATGGTTTGACCCTTCGCTACGGGTGAGCGAATGAAACCTTCCTCTCCCATGGATCGATTGCTCGAGGAAGCCTCTGTTTTCCTTCGCGGTCAATGGGGTGAGGTTGAGCCCGACACTTGCATGATTTGCGGATCGGGTTGGGGTCCGTTGGCTGATGATTTGCCCGAGGCGCGCTGTCTGCCTTATGAGAAAATCCCGGGCATGAGCGCAACGACCATTGCAGGGCACAGCGGGCAATTGCGCTTATGCAAAATGGGTGACAGCCAGACTTTGATTTTTCAGGGCCGAAGACATTTCTACGAAGGAGACGGTTGGGATCCCATCCGCTTTCCGATTCTTTTGGCCCACCGCCTGGGAGTCAAAAATTTGCTTCTCACCAATGCAGCGGGTGGCATCCGGTCGTCTTTTGAAGTAGGAGACATGATGGTTCTTTCCGACCACTTGAACTTCATGGGGGGCAATCCGTTGGTCGGTCCCCTTGCAAACAAAGACATGCCCCGGTTCCCCGATCAAACCGAGGTCTACGATTCAACGCTCCGCAGCCTGCTCGTCCAATCGGGGAAAGAGAACGATACGAGAATTCACGAAGGCGTGTACGTGGCCTTGTCCGGCCCTGCATTCGAAACCCCCGCGGAAATTCGGGCTTTCGGTATTCTGGGTGCGGATGCGGTCGGCATGTCTACCGTACCGGAGGCGACTTTGGGGCATGCTCTCGGGTTAAAAGTTTGCGCCCTTTCCTGTATCAGCAACAAAGCGGCTGGAATCTCTCCCGACAAACTTTCCCACCACGACGTCGAACAGGCGGCCAAGATCGCCTTGCCCACGATGAAAGCAACCGTGCTTTCATTTTTGAAAAAAATCGCGGGTTGAAACCTGTCCCGCGCCGATACCATTCGACTTTCCAGGGAATTTGCCTAAACAGGAAAAACATGAATCATCACGAGCTAGAGGAAGGGAAAGTGCTTCGAATCGATTTCAAGAAGCTGGCAAAAGTCTCCGGTTGCGGAGAGGACTTGATTCCTGCCGTCGCTCAGGACTGCGATACGGGGGAAGTTCTGATCGTTGGATATGCGAACGAACTTGCTCTGGAGACCGCCCTGCGTGAGAACATGGCGACCTTTTGGAGCACGAGCAGAAACGAGCTCTGGATCAAGGGCAAGACTTCGGGCGATTATCTTGAAATCGTTGAGGTTCGGGTAAACTGCGAGCAAAACTCTGTTCTTTACCGGGTCCGTCCGAAGGGGCAGGGGGCCTGTCACACCAAAGACAAGGACGGGGTCGCCAGGTCGGGGTGCTATTACCGCATTATTGAAAAGGATGGCGCCCTGAGCTTTGCCGAATAAAACCGACTTAACAGTGATGTGCTCCCTGAGTTTCGACGTAAAGGGAATAAACGGATTGACTTGCCGTCATGAACAACCGATTGCGCTTGATCCCGCCAAAGCAGAGATTAGAGCAGATTTCGGGCAATAAAATCTGTCCGATCCGCTTGCCCTCCTTTGGTTCGAAAACATGCACCCCGTCAAAACCATGACCCGCCCAACCGGCGCTTGACCAAAGGTTTCCATCCTTGTCGCAACGGATTCCATCCGCTCCTCCCTCCAGAACTTTGCCTTTCGTCTCAAGTTTCATTGAAGCAAAGGTTTTGCCTCCCGCCAGGGTGTTCTTCGCAGTGACGTTCCATACCTTGATTTCCCTAGGCGCCTCGGAATAGTGGGAAGCGCCCGTATCGGCAACGTAGAGTTTCGAATAATCCGGGCTGAAACAAAGCCCGTTCGGCTTGAATATTTCGTCGGTGACTTTGTTCACTTTTCCGGACTTCGGATCTATCCTGTAAACGGCTTCCTTCTGAATGGGCATAACGCTCCCCGTATCTGCCCGGTTACCCTCGTAGTTCATCAAGCTTCCGTAACCCGGATCGGTAAACCAAATCCCGCCGTCAGGATGGACGACGACGTCATTCGGGGCGTTGAATTCCTTTCCGCCAAAACGATCGGCCAAAACGGTCAACTTGCCGTCGTGTTCGTACCTGACGACCCTCCTGTTCCCATGTTCACAGGAAAGTTGCCTCCCTTGGAAATCAAAGGTGTTTCCATTGCTGTTCCCGCTTGGTTTTCGAAAATCGTTTACCCGGCCATCATCTTGAATCCATCTCAATTGGCGGTCATTGGGAATGTCGCTCCAAATCAAATACTTTCCCACGCCGTTCCAGGCAGGCCCCTCGGCCCAAAGCATGTCCGGACTGGTGTATACTCTGCGGATGGATGCATTGCCCAGACGATACTTGCCGAAAGCCGGA
>JAYOII010000142.1:0-7725 GCA_038118685.1 Opitutia bacterium | reverse complement strand
GGCAGGACGTGCTCCTCTTCGTGGATAATATTTTCCGTTTCTCTCAAGCAGGCTCGGAAGTTTCCGCACTCCTCGGCCGTTCTCCTTCCGCTGTCGGCTACCAGCCGACTCTCTCCGAGGAAATGGGAATTCTTCAAGAGCGCATCACCTCGACCAAAAAAGGTTCGATTACTTCTTTCCAAGCCGTTTACGTACCTGCGGACGACCTGACTGACCCGGCACCCGCAAACACTTTCGCCCACTTGGATTCGACTATCGTACTCGAACGCTCCATTGCCGAATTGGGGATCTATCCCGCGGTTGACCCACTCGCCTCCGTATCGAACGCTCTTTCGCCCGATATCGTGGGCGAAGAACACTTCCAGGTAGCCCGTGGAGTGCAAGAGGTTCTTCAGGCTTACAAAGATCTGCAGGACATTATCGCCATTCTCGGATTGGACGAACTTTCTCCCGAGCAAAAACAAGTGGTTTTCCGAGCCAGGAAGATCCAAAAGTTCCTTTCTCAACCTTTCCATGTTGCGGAGGTATTCACCGGAGTCGCCGGACAGTACGTCTCCGTCAAAGATACCATCAAAGGCTTTAAGATGATCCTTGACGGTGAATTGGACGAAGTCGAAGAAAACGACTTTTACATGAAAGGCGGAATCGACGGCGTAATCGGAGAAGACGAGGACTGAGCTACCGATGGCTGAGACTGAAATAAGGCTCGAAATCGTTACTCCGGACAGCACTGTCTATTCGGACATAGTCGATCACGTGGTCGTACCAACCGCGAATGGCAAGGTAGACCTCTATCAACACCACGCTCCCTTGATAGACAGGCTCGAACCTTCTGACATCAAGATCCAAAAAGATGGCAAAATCGAGTACCTGGCGGTTGGATCCGGCTTCGTTGAGGTATATGCCGAAAAGGTTTCCATCATCACCGATCAGGCGATTTCTGTCGAAAAAGACAATCAGGAGGAAATTGATAAGGCTTTAAAGAGGGCTCAGGATGCCCTCGACGAGGGCAGAAAAAGTAATATCGGCGAAGCTCAGTTGCAATTACTTGAGGCGGCGGCCAAATTCGAAAGAGCGCGTAAACTCGCTAAAGGAAAAGCACACTGAACGATCTAGTTTGACCTTGTTTTCGTTTCGGCCTTATGCAATTGGCCGTGAGGGTCAAACCAAGTGTTTTAGTTTGGTACAAGGTTTTTTGCGCGACTATGGCAGCCCTTTACGGACTGCTGCTATTCTTAGGGGTATTTGTTTTAAATTCCTTTACTCCAAATGATGAAGCTTTCATAGATGGAATCTTGCTTGTTTTGTTCGGCCCCCCTTTTGCCATTGCCTTTGGTCTTGGCATTTTTTGGGACGAAAAACCGTGGCATTGGGTTTACGGTATAGTCTTGATTTGCATCAGTCTTACGAGTTGTTGTTGTTTTCCCGTCTCCATACCTCTCTTGATTTATTGGCTCAAACCCGAGACGAAATCCTACTTCAATCCGCATCATAATGGCGGAACGACTGGATATAGGCACCAGCCTCCCAAGCGAGAGACATAGTTCGGCAAACGCCCGAAACTGACTTTTAGTTGCTTAGAGGCTTCAAAGGAGGAGCGAACTTAGTCAGGTTAATGCCCTCCACCGCCGATTCATATTCATCCATGGTGGGAATTCTTCCGAGAATTGCCGAAAGGACCACGACCGGAGTCGACGCGAGCAAGGATTCTCCCTTTTTGCGCTCGGAATCCTCAACCACTCTTCCTTGGAACAAACGGGTCGAAGTCGCCATCACCGTGTCTCCCTTTTCGGCTTTTTCCTGGTTGCCCATGCACAGGTTGCAACCGGGTCTTTCGAGGTACATCATGTTCTCATATTCAACGCGGGCGGAGTTTTTGGGGGCATCGTCGTTGAATTCGAACCCGGAATACTTTTGCAGCATATTCCAATCACCCTCTTCCTTTAATTCGTCGATAATGTTGTAAGTGGGAGCCGTGACCACCAACGGCGCCTTGAACTCGACTTTGCCCTGTTCCTCCTCGAGGTTTTTGAGCATTTGCGAAACGATTTTCAGATCGCCCTTGTGAACCATGCATGAACCAACGAAACCCAGGTCTACTTTTTTCTTCCCTCCGTAGAATGAAACGGAACGAATCGTATCGTGCGTGTAACGCTTGGAAACGTCTTCGTTATGAACGTCAGGATCAGCGATCATAGGCTCGACGATCTGATCCAAATCGACAACGAACTCTTCGAAATACTTGGCATTCGCATCCGGGGTCAAAGCCGGTTTCTCTCCGGACCTGATTTCGGAAATTCTTTGATCCGCCGTGTCGATCAGGGACTGGAGGACTTGCTTCTCGTTATCCATTCCCTTTTCGATCATGATCCGAATACGGCTTTTCGCGATCTCAAGCGACTCGATCAGCGTATCGTCCTGAGAAATGCAAATGGAAGCCTTTGCCTTCATCTCCGCCGTCCAGTCCGTAAAGGTAAAGGCTTGGTCGGCGGGCAAGGTTCCAATGTGCACTTCGATAATTCTGCCCTGAAACACGTTGTCCCCGAATTTCTTGAGCATTTGAGCCTGTGTCGCGTGCACCACGTCGCGAAAATCCATATGATCCTTCAATTCTCCCTTGAAAGTCACTTTGACCGACTCGGGAATAGGCATGGACACCTCTCCGGTGGCTAACGCAAGTGCAACTGTCCCGGAATCCGCCCCGAACGCTACGCCCTTGGACATTCTGGTGTGAGAATCACCACCGATGATGATCGCCCACTCATTGGTGGTAAGATCATTCAAAACCTTATGTATCACGTCCGTCATGGCATGATATTCCCCCTTGGGGTCCCGTGCCGTGATGAGACCGAACTTATTCATGAAATTCATGAGCTTGGGAATGTTTGCCTGCGCTTTCAAATCCCAGACCGAGGCCGTATGGCATCCCGATTGATAGGCTCCGTCGACGATGGGAGAAATCACGGTCGCCGCCATGGACTCCAATTCTTGCGAAGTCATCAGACCCGTCGTATCCTGAGACCCAACGATGTTCACCGTCACCCGAACGTCCGAACCGGCATGCAAAACCTTGCCTTCGGATACCCCGACGGCGTTTTTATTAAATATTTTTTCGACCGCAGTGAGTCCCTGTCCTTGATGGGAAACCTCTTTGGCAGGAGCAAATACCGACTGCAGTTCAATCCCCAAGGTGGAGGCGGCAAAACTCTGCAGCTTCTTGCCAAAAACGATGGCATAGGATCCGCCCGCTCTAATGAATTCGACCTTTTGCGGTGTCAAAGCGGAAGAAATATCCTTCAGTTCCTTCTCTCCATTATACAATTTTTTCTTCTTCGTATTGATCGTAAGAACCGTCCCGGTCGCCACGGAGTAGGTTTGCTCGAGCACAGGATCGCCTTTGTCGTCAAGAATCGGCTGCCCGTCGGAATCAAGTTTTCTTACCCAATTTTCCAAATCCAGTCCAATCCCTCCGGTCACTCCCACGGTCGTTTGAAAGATGGGGGAGATTCCGTTTGTCCCGGCAACGACCGGGGCGATGTTTACGAAAGGAACGTAAGGGCTGGATGGCTGGCCTGTCCAAAGCGCGACGTTATTGACTCCCGACATTCTGGACGAACCAACTCCCATGGTTCCCTTCTCCGCAATCAGCATCACTCTTTTGTCGGGATGTTTCTTTTGAAGTTCACGTATTTCCGACTGTTCGGCCTCCGTCATCATACATTGGCCATGGAGCTCACGGTCAGCCCTCGAATGGGCGAATTTTCCTGGAGAAAGCAAATCCGTGGAAATATCCCCCTCCGCAGCGATATAGGTTACGACTTGAATTTCTTCATCGACTTCCGGGAGTTTCGTAAAAAATTCGGCCTTGGCGTAGCTTTCGAGAATCTCTTTGGCCGTTTCGTTCCCCTCCTTGTAGGCCACCTCGAACCTCTCCATGTCGGCCTCGTAAAGAAACACTTGGGTCTTGAGTACCTCCGCGGCCTTTTGAGCGATTGACGGGTCGTCACCGAGCCCCAAATCGAGAAGCACCCGGATCGAAGGTCCGCCCTTCATGTGGGACAACAACTCGAAGGCGAAGTCAGGCTCAATTCCCTCGACGGATGAGCCTCCCAGAATGATCTCCTTCAGGAATTCAGCTTTTACACCGGCCGCACTGGTTGTCCCGGGCAAGACGTTGTAAATGAAAAAGTTAAGGGAGTCCTCCCTGTGTTCATTTTCCGGATCCTTGATTTGAGCAATCAGTTCGGTGAGCAATTCGGCTCCGTCAATTGGCTTGGGGCTCAAACCCTGAGTTTTCCGTTCCTCGATCTCCGCTAAGTAATCTTTGTAGGTATTCATGATGGGATGCTTGCAAAATGTAAGTTTAAGCTTAGTTCTTTCAAGCAGATTCGACAAGCGCGAGGCCTTCCTAACCCGCACCTCTCCGAGTTTTTTCAACTCGACATAAGAAAAGCGGTCGTATGACTATTCAAAAGGCTCGTGTTCCTCGAGAAACACCTTGGCTTCGTAGAGTCTTCTTTTGAGATCGGCAGCTTGCAGGGATTTCTTGAGTTCTCCCATTTCATCGCCTTGCAATTTGTCGGTTTGGCTCATCGGCTCTTTGCCTACGAAAGATTTGTAGAGATCCGCCAGCGTCCACGTGTCGCTTCGCTGCGTAGCCAAAGGCAACTTGTCCCAGGCAGAAACGAGATTGGCATGCGGGTTACGGGCCCAAGCATAACGAAAATGTATCGGCTTGGGCACCAAAGGACTGGATAGCGTCAACCTGGTGGAATCACGTCGGGGCTTTCCTTTGTTATCCTTACCCGTGATCAAGAATTCGGCTTTAGCCGGCTGAAACTTACCGTCCGCTCCGGCTATCGCAAAACCGGTCACCGGACCCTCGGGGCTTGTGGCAAGCGGTCCTTTTACCTGAAAGGAGAGTACGATCCTTTCCTCTTCAACCTTCATTTCCTTGAGGTAGGGGGGTTCCCATCGAACGTCCATTCCATACTGCGTATTCATCGCCCAGGCCGCAATTCGTTCCGCCGCCGGTATTTTCAGCCCCGGATGATACCATCGCCTTCGCAGGTCGTAGCTGCTGGCGAATCCGACGTTTTTGTCACCGCCATTGCGCAAAGCAAGGAAAGTCTTGTATTGAGACTCCCGAACATGAGCCCCGACGTCCAGCATCTGTTCAAGATAGTCGTCGGACGTTTGAGAACCGGAGGTACAAAGTGAAATCATTCCAAAAGCCAATTGAGAATCCTCGAACGCCGCCCGCCAAGCCTTGATCATTGCTGGAAATATCTCGCCGTATCTGGATGCTCCGGCAGAGCCCTCGAAGCAATTGTTATAGCCTTGATGCCAAATGATTCCCTTGGCCGAAAACCCGGCCAGCGGCGCAATCATGCCACCGTAAAGATTCCCCGCCTTGATACGCGGAGGACGCAAATCAGTCGGGATCAAGCTGTTTACAGGCCGAGGAGTCTTGCCAAGACTTTTCATTTTCTCAAGCCATGCTATTTTGCGTTGCACCCTTTCCTCCAGTTCCTTCTTGGGGTCGTAAGCCGCAATATATTCTTCCTGCTCGGACACCCAGCGTCTGGTTTCCGGACCGCCCACCTTGCGAACCGCCGCAAAAGGCGTCCAACTTTCCAGAGTTGAGCCACCTACGGAGGTATCGATCACTCCGACGGGAACTTGAATCGCCATGTGAATTCGGCGGGCAAAGACATATCCGATGCCTGACAAATCGCCAATCGTCTTCGGGGAGCAAACTTCCCAATAATCGCTGCTACGAACGTGGGACTCCTTTTGCTTGTCCCATTTTTGAGTGAGAGGAAAAGATTTCTGAAATTCCTGAATCGAATTGCGGGGAACAGTCAAGTGCCTGATGCCATTGAAATTGGCAGACTGGATTTCCATCCTCCCTCCCTCAATCCGGCCAAGGGCCATCTCCATATTGCTTTGGCCACCGAGGATCCAAACGTCTCCGATCAGAATATTCTCAAAGGTCAGAATACTCTCCTTGCCTGTAACCTTCATAATTTGAGGCGTAGAATTGGCCGCCATGGCGGCCAAAGTTACCTTCCAGGATCGCCCCTGATCAGCCACTGCAGATTTTGTCTGCCCGCCGAAACTTACCGTGACCTTCTCGCCGGGCGAAGCCCAACCCCACACCCGAACAGGCTTATCGCGTTGGATCACCATGTTGGACTGAAAAAGATTGTTCACGCAAAGACTCTCGCTCACGGCTGGGAATTCAACCCAATCCTGCCCTGCTTCGGGCTTGCTTTGCCCGCCGACGAAGAACCCAAAACACGCGAGTAAAAAAAGTAATAGGGCGAATCTGATTTTCATATGCTTTGATCTCTAATTTGAAACATCCGGCATAAGCAACCAACATTTGAGACAAAAGCCCGAATTTTTCTTGTCTCTGGAAACCAAACCCTAAAGCAGCTCAAATGGAACAACTTGGGGTTGCGAAATGATAAGCACTTATTCGAGAGAGAATTGGAGCGAACAAGAAGGCAGTGACTGTGATATTTCTTTCAATTGTCGTTTCGTAAAATTACTTCGAAGAAGAATCAGCTTTTTGAGATTCGTAAGCTGCATCAGGAAAGCCGGATCGGTTACCTGGCAAAACGGGAGGAAAAGCTCTTTGAGTTTCGGTAATTCGAAAAGGGGGGTATAGTCGCTGAGGCTGTAACCGCTAAGGCGTAAACTTCGGAGGTGTTTCATTCCCGAAAGAGGGGAAAGATCGGTAACCTTGTGGAGGCTTGAGATATTGAGGGCCTTCAAGCTCTTCAACCCGCAAAGCGGACTCAGATCCTCTATTTCCATTTCGCTCCCTTCCACCCTCGTAGGCGGCCTGAACAGAATCAAAGGAGAACTGCCTTGAGATTTATTTAAATTTTCATCTTTACCCGAAGGAAGAAGAGAAGGTCCAAGATCCAGTTCGCAAAAGCTTGGCAATTCGTTGAGGAAAGAAAAGTCTTTGATCTGACTGCTGTTCACAAAAAGCCTTTTCAGGTTACCTAGCAAGGACAACGGAAGCAGATTGGAAATCCGGTATCCGTGAAGAGTTAGGTGACCGTCTCCTGCTCCTAGGTCCGAGTTGAGAAGAGCCATGTCCGCAAACGTGATTTCCCGATCACTGCAATCCTCACCGAACCTCGATGACAACTCCTGCCTTAAGCTCGCCTCAAGAAAAGTACATCCCAATGAGAACCGATTATCCTTTGCCATCGAGGTGGAAAAGAGAACCCATTCTTCTTTTGTTTGATCCTAACTTTTGTTTGGTTTTCCCCATTACGGGATCGAGGGTAGGGTAGTACCATCCAAAAAGCAAATCGGGCTGCGTCATAAACCTTGCAGTTCAGGAACATGGTCTTGCCATTGGTTCTCCTAGTTCGGAACCTGTTTGATCGTATGCGCCATGCTCAACCTTTATGATATTGCTACCGTCCATTTGATTTTGTCTCTGGTTTTTGCTACCTTTTGATATAACATGAACAACCAATGGGAAATCATCATGAAGAATCCATCGAGGAGAAAGTCGCTTTGCTCTTCCGCTTGTTGCGTTGCGGTTGGTATTTGTGCACACCGGTCATTTTCCTTCTGCTGATGTTTCTTTTCGGAATCAAGGGGGACATCACGATTCCTTTTTTCGCCTCGGCCGGGATAAGCATCACTTTGTTTTTGATCGTCGACTCTTTTCTCAAGCGCAAAGTTACAGTTCTT
>JAYOII010000141.1:0-7733 GCA_038118685.1 Opitutia bacterium | reverse complement strand
GCGCTGGAGATCTCACGGTCCCCCTCCATTTCCGCGAAGCGAATTGCCTCGGCATCAGGCAAGTCCATCTCCTCGGGATCAAGGACTTGAAGGCAAAGGCATTCGTAATGAGAAGAGAGCGCAAAGCGCAAACGTTCGCTCAAAGTATCTTCAGCTTCCAGGAAGTCGGAGATGAACACGACCATCGATCGACCCGGCAGCGAATTTGCGAACTTTCCCCAGGCTTGCTCATGATCGTTGCGCCCCTTCGCTTCAAGGGAACCGAGCGAGACCAAAAGCCTGTTCAAGTGCCCGCTGCCGGAACGGGGACGGATCCATTGTTGAACTTCATCCGAGTAGGCGAAAAGCCCGAAACGATCCCCTTGCCGCTGAGACAGGTAGGCAAAGCAAGCGGCGAGCATCTTTGCATAACGGAGTTTCGAGCAAGAAGCCCGCTTGCCCTCGTACCCCATGGAAGCACTTGCATCGACCACCAAGTAGACCGTGAAGTTCGTGTCCTCCTGAAAGGTCTTGGAGACCAACTCGTCACGCTTGGCATAGACCTTCCAATCCACCATCTTCATATCCTCTCCGCGTTCATAAGGGCGGTACTGAAAGAATTCATTCCCACGCCCCTGTCTCAAGCTTCGATGAATGCCCGACATCGCACCATCCACGACGACTCGAGCGAGAAGCGAATAGTCTTCAATCCCTTTGAGGTATGCGGGGTCGAGAAGGGAATTCTCCACGGCTTGGACCACAAGTCAAAAAGTTTGAATTTTTCAGGAAGATACGGTTTCAAGCAGATGCTCGACAATCTCGTCGGAACCCAAGCCCTCGGATTCGGCAAAGAAACTTGGCAGCACGCGATGACGTAGAGCCGGATTGGCCATGGCCTTGACGTCTTCCCGGGAAGCGTTGGCCCGACCGTCCAGCAGAGCTCTCGCCTTGGCCGCAAGAATCAAAGCCTGCGCTCCGCGTGAACCGGCCCCCCACTTCACGCGCTTGCTCGTCCATTCGTCACAACTCTCGGCTTGTGGACGGGTAGCCGTGGCAAGAGCGACGGCATAAGCCACCACGTTCTCAGGAGCAGGAACCTGGCGCACCAGAGACTGCAGAGTAAGAATGTCTTCAGTCTCAAGCACGGGCTGAGCTTCCTCTCTATCAGTACCCGTCGTCTCGCTCACCATCTTGATCTCGTCTTCGGTGGAAAGATATTGGATTACGGGGTTGAGAAGAAAACGGTCGAGTTGAGCTTCGGGCAAGGGGTAAGTGCCCTCGAGTTCAATCGGGTTTTGAGTAGCCAATACGAGAAACGGAGCGTCCAACGGACGAGTCTGCCCGGCAACCGTAACTTGCCTTTCCTCCATCGCCTCCAACAAGGCGGCCTGAGTCTTCGGGGGAGTACGATTGATTTCATCGGCCAGCACCACGTTGGTAAAGATTGGACCGGGGGCGAAACGGAAAGTGCGTTTTCCGGTACCCGGATCTTCGTCCACCACCTCGGAGCCAACGACGTCGGCAGGCATCAAGTCCGGCGTAAATTGAATGCGCTTGAAACCCAAGCTCAGGCATTTGGACAAGGTTTTGACGAGCAAGGTCTTTCCCAATCCGGGTATTCCGGTCAGCAGGCAATGCCCCCGGGCAAGCAAGGTAATCAGCAACTGCTCGATCACCTCGTCCTGACCGATGATGCCCTTGTGGATTTCAACCAACAGGCGATCTCGTGTTTCGTTCAAACGCGCCAAGGCGTCTTCGGCTAGTTCCGATTCAGTCATAAAATGGTTATGGTTGGATTTTTAACAAATCCTCCAAGCGTAGACGCCAAGAGCATTTGTCCATTGATTTCAATTAGGCGAACATCCGTTGCGCCACAATTCGTCCAAACCGACAAATAAAAAATTAAGTTTCCCAAAACTAGTTTTGGCCCGTGATCGCCAGCAAGCGGTCCCACTCGGCAACGAATTTTTCCAAATGAACTTTGCCGCCTGAAATTTCCTCCTCCAGCAACTCCCTGACCCGATCTTGCTCACGAGCGTATTGATCCGAACTCAGCAGGCCCGAAAAATGAGCCAAACGAGCCCAAAGCAGGTGAGTGGTGAAGGCATCGAACTCATTGTAGGCCACGATCTCCGAAAGCTTGCCCTGGAGCCACATTTCCGCAACCGAACTTCCGCTCACGTCTATCTTGCCGGGAATGCCGCTCAGAGTCGCCGCCTGATGCAAAGAGGGCCGATCCCTGTACTGCCCCATGGCTTCAGCCAGATCGACGTTATAATCCGAATTGCGGGCATCGAAGTAATCGACCCCCAGCCAAGGCTTGTCCGGACGATCGGAAAAGCCAAAACCGGGCAGGCCATTCACAATCGAACGCTGCACGATGATCGGAATGTCCGCCTGGGCCGAATTATAGCCCACTAACTGAGGTTTCTTTCGACCGACCGACTTGAGAAAATTAGCGAGCAAGGCCTTTTCGTCACACTTGGTCGGATCCGCCGGATCGACCGGCAGAGAAACGAGCTTGAGCGAACAATCGCCGCCCGGGACCTTCTCGCGGAGAATTCCCGCCAAGGATACGATCCGGCAAAGAATGGTTTTCAGGTAGGGCTGAAAGTCTTCCGCCTGGCCTTCCTTGCGGGCACTTGTCCAAAGTGCTTCGAAGGAAACGCGGGCCTCGTCTCCAGGCCCCTCTGCGGGTGCCGTTTCATGAAGGATTTCGGCGGACTTGGGATCGGGAATCCATTCGACGTCGAAAGAAAAGACGGCATCTGCAAGTAATTTGAGCATACTTGTTCGACTTACGCGACCTCGGCCAACTTTGAAGCAAAGAACTCCTCCGCTTCCCCATAACCCTCGGGAATGGTCAGGATCTCGGGTTTCCCTTCGTCGACCAGCAAGGTATGTTCGAAGTGCGCGGATGGAAACCCATCCACCGCCAAGGCGGTCCAACCATCCTTGGCCATGCGGATCTGAGAGCTTTTCATGTTTACCATGGGCTCGATGCAAATCGCCATTCCCTTCTTGAATTTCGAACCCGTCCCGGCTTTTCCGAAATTGGGTATTTGGGGATCCTCATGCAGCGAACGACCGACTCCATGACCGACGAAGTTGGTGATGACGGCAAAACCCGCTTTTTCGACATGCGACTGGACAGCCTCGGATACGTCGCCTATGCGTTTCTTGTGCAAGGCCTGACTGAGCCCCAAATAGAGGGATTCTTCGGTGATTTTGAGCAGGCGGGCCACCTCGGGGCTCACCTCTCCCACTGGAACGGTCCTGCAGTTGTCGCCAATCATTCCGTCCTCACGAATGCAAACGTCGACGGAGATCACGTCCCCCTCCTTCAGAATCCTTGACGCCAATCCCGTGAACCACCTCCTCGTTCACCGAAAGACAGGTGTACGAAGGAAAGACGCGATGCCCCGAACGATAGCCCTTGCAAGCGCTCTCGACCCCCATTCCCTTCATCAGTTCGCCGCCAAGCTCATCGATCTCCCAAGTGCTCATACCCGGCTTGACCATCTTGCAAAGGCGATCGAGCACGGTGGCCGCCGAACGTCCGGCCCGTCTCATCTTCTCCTTGTCCTTGAAACTTTTGCAAATCACGAAGTGTTCATCCTACGTATGAGACTGCGCTTCAATCAAAAAGGGAAGAATCTTGTTAACGTAAATTCGTCCACCTGCTCAAGGGGCCGATTAAAAAGGCTCCGAGAAAGAGTTGACCAAAGTGAAACAGGGCGAGAGGCAAAACCAACAAGCCTACCGAATTCTCATCGAAAACGAACAACATTTGGGCCAAAGGAAAACCAAGGGCCAAAGATTTTTGAGAGCCACAAAAAAATAAGGTGACCCGGGCCTTTCGCGAATGAGAAACGAAACCTCCCAAAGCCCAAGCCAAAACAGTCACGATCAGCAAAAGGACAAGCACGACCGCAGCCAAGATTCCCGCACTCGGCCCGAACAATTCGTTTCCAAATTCAGCGAACAGCGAACAAAAGGAAAAGTAAGCGAGGAGTAAAATACAACCGATTGGGATCTGTTCCAACCAGGATGCATGTTCGGGCAGAAAACCACGGGGAAGCTTGTTTTTTCCCCACCACCCAATCAAAACCGGAAGAAAAACCATGAGCAAAAAGTCAGGAAGATGTTCGAATGAGAGGGACAAACCGTCTTCCGAGCCCCGTGAATCGAAGACCCCGAAGGCACCCCAAAAAACGACGAGAGGAACCCATAGCATCCCGAACAAATTGGAAAAGGTTGCGTGACCAAGAGCCTCATCGGCGCCACCTCCCGCCAAGCGGGTATAAACGACGCAGCTCGAGATGGTGGTAGGCAAGATTGCCAGAAAAAAGAGCCCGGGAGTCCAAATCGGGTCGACAAGTCCAATCTCTCTGATTCCCAAAACCACGAACCCGGGAACGACGAAGATGAAAGAATGAAGAAAAAACAGGATTCGCAAGTCGACCCAAGCTTCCTTCAGGCGACCCAAATTCAATTTCCATCCCTGAATCAGGAAAATAACGAAAACAGCGACGAAGCTCAACTTCCCGGGAACAAGCAACCCGCCCTCCAGACCGAACGAGGGATTCAGCCAAGCGGTAACGAAGACAGCAAGCAAGGCAACCGACATGCCCGCCCCTTTTGGAAAAACTCGCATACTTATCTATGATTATCTAATGACAATGCTTGTCGCCTGTATTCTTACTTTCACCAACTGCCAAACAAAAGAAAATTTCAATCGATGTCGAACTCCACCCACGTGATCACGGTCGATGCGGCCGGAACCTTGATTCGGCCTTGGCCTTCGGTCGGAGCGGTTTATGCAAAGACCGCGCGCTCTTTCGGCTTAACGGTTCAGGACGAAGAAGTGGACCAAAGGTTCTACGAAGTATTCGGAAAAGTCCAAAAAGACAGCAAGATCACCTCGGGTGAGGAGAAAGATTTTTGGAAAAAAGTCGTGCTGACGGTATTCGAGCCCTATTCCGAAAAGCGCGACCTCGATCCGCTGTTCGAAGAATTATGGGAACTTTTCGCCCGAGGAGAGCACTGGCGCTTGGCAGAAGGGGCGAAGGACACGCTCTCCGATCTACGCAACCGCGGGTACCGCCTGGCCGTTCTCTCGAACAACGATTCCCGGTTGCGCTCCGTCCTCGAGGATCTTGCGATCGACTCCCTGTTCGAGAAAATATTCATCTCATCCGAAATGGGTGTCGAGAAACCCGATCTCCGAATCTTCCGCAAAGTGGAAGAAGCCTTCGGCAAGAAGCCTTCCGACTTCCTGCACCTCGGAGACAGCCACTCACGGGATTTCGAAGGGGCCCGGCAAGCCGGATGGGATGCCTTGCTGTTCGGCAAACCCGCCATCGAGGAACGCCAAATCACCGCCTTCCCCGAACTACTCGAACGGTTGCCATGACCGGAAGCAGGCAAGCAGACTCCATCGCTTCGCTCGGCAACTTGAAAGCATGCCCTCTGGCCGTTCGGGCGGAACCCGACGGAGGTTATCTCGCCTACCTTGATTTCTCCGACGTATTCGAACCGGATGGCAGGCAAGTCGAAGAAACCTTTCGAAACCTTGCCCGCAAAGAGCCGAGCGACAAGCTGAGTTGCCCGGGATGGATCGGTTTCTTCGGTTACGAATTTCTCGCCGCCCACCTCGGGCTTTCCCTGCGGGCGAATCGGGACCTTGCCATACCCGATGGTTGGTTCGGACGCCCGAAAACGGTTATCCGTCTTCTTCCCGATGCAACCCGCGTCGAATCCGAAATCCCCGGACGGGGTCGTGAAATCTCAGACCTACTCAAGAAAGAGACTCAGCCTGCCCGCCCACCGAACCTCGGGCCAAGCCACTCCATTCGTTGCAACCTTGAGTTCGGCCAGTACAAAAACGTCTTCAGGCAAGCCCGCGAGGCCATACTCGACGGCGAAACCTATCAAATCAAGATTTCCCAACGATTCGAGGCCCAAGCTCAAATCGACCCGGTCCTTGCTTTCCAAAGGCTTTGCCTGGCCAACCCCGCCCCCGAAGCCTTTTTGCTCAGGACGGAAAACTTTTCCATCTTGAGCTGTTCCCCCGAAACGGTAATCGAACGGAAAGGAGACCATATAACGACACGCCCCATCGGAGGCACCTACCAAAGAAAGGCCGGTTCGTCGGACGGTTCGGTCATCGAGTCCTTTCTCAATGACCCCAAGGAGGTTGCCGAGCACAATATGCTCGTCGACTTGGAGAGGAACGATCTTTCGGCAATCTGCAAACCCGGCGCCGTATCCATCGAACGGTTCAGGGAAGTGGAAAGCTACGCCCATTTGCACCACCTTGTTTCGACGATTGGGGGAAACTTGAAAGAAGGAATCGATCTCCCCACTCTGCTCAAGTCGATGCTGCCGGGCGGGAGCATAACCGGTTGTCCGAAAATCCGCACAATGGAATGGATCGACCGACTCGAACCATGCTTTCGGGGCCCCTACACAGGGAGCTTTGGATCGATTTCCGACAACGGAGACGTCAGGCTCAACCTGATCATCCGCTCCATGCTCGTGATCAACGACCGTTGTTATGCCCAAGCGGGAGGAGGCATCGTGGTCGATTCGACCCCGGAATACGAATACAACGAGAACAAAATCAAAGCCCAAGCCCTGCTTGATCTTCTGGCATGATCCTTCTGGCCGACCATCAGGATTCCTTCACCCGCAACCTCGAGCATCTCCTTGCCGGATTGGACGAGGTACTGGTTCTGGATCGTCGCGGAATCAACGATGAGGCCTGTCAAAGAGCCGACTTGATCGTTCTCTCCCCTGGTCCCGGGAACCCCGACCAATACCCCGAGACCCAAGCCCTTTGCCATGCTTGGATGGGGAAAAAACCGATTCTCGGGGTGTGCCTCGGTTTCCAGCTCATCCTCCAAGTGGAAGGAGCCCGCATAACCAGACAGTCCCAAGTTCTTCACGGAGTCGAGACGGAGATCGAATTTGATCCATCTTCGGCAACCTACTCCGGTCTTGACCAACCACTTCGGGTTGCCCGTTACCACTCCCTCCGGGTTGACCCTACGAGCCTAAGCGAGTTGCCTGAGTCCGTCCGCATCACGGCGCGCGATCCCATCCGCGATACGCCCTTGTCATTTGAGGACGTCGACCGCAAGCTCTTTGGCTTGCAGTACCACCCCGAATCCTTTCTTACCCCTTCCGGAAAATCGATTGTCGAGAACATCCGAAATGAATGCATGGACTAAAGACGGCCACCCGGTCGAACACCCCGAGCCTTGGGGCCTCCCCGGTGCCTTCACCACGCTTCGTAAGTTTGAGTGTGGTCACTTGCCCTTCCGGGACAAGCACCTCGACCGCCTGCTCGATTCGGCCACCCGCATCGGAGCAAAATGGATTCCTTCACGAAAGGAGATCTCCGCTCGCTTGGACGAATTTCTTGCCAGTCAGCCGGAATCTTTGGACGGACTCATTCGAATCTGCCTGTTCGATGGCCTTCTCGGGGTTTCCTCGCGCCCCGCCCTTTCGGACGGCAACCCGGTGAAAGGCCGACTGCTCGAATACCGGCGTCCCGAACCCCTCGCCAAGTCGACCGCGGAAACTCAGCTGTACGGTCGGCTGAGCGAATTGGACGTCGCAACCGAAGATTGGATCCTTATTGATCCCGAAGGCCGGGATCTCCGGGAATCAGCCACCTCCAACCTGATATTCGCCCGAGGCAGCGATCTGCTGATCCCAGAAAAGTTCATTCTGCAAGGCATTGTCCT
>JAYOII010000140.1:940-7765 GCA_038118685.1 Opitutia bacterium | reverse complement strand
TTCAAAATCAACCCGATCAAATCATGAGTGAGAGGACGCTCCTTCTTGACCTGATTCATCGTCATGTTGATTGCGTTCCCGATCGATGGATCGACGTAGATTACAAAGGTCTTGTCTTCATTGCCCAAAAAGATAGCGCAACCATTGGAAGTGGGCATTACGCCCTTTACGGTGACCTCGGCAGAGTCATTATTCATCTTGTCATTATCGTCTTAGTTGCTTTCATTCGCAAGCACTTATATCCTATGTCTTCCCCCTTGAATCCCAAAAACAAAAACCTTCCCCTTTCCAACCTTTACTTAATCGGTTTCATGGGTACCGGAAAAACGGCCGTCGGTGAAATGACTGCAAGGAAACTCGGCCTGCGTTTCGTTGACTCGGATCAGGAAATTGCAAGAAACGAAGGCAGAGACATAGCGGCTATTTTCGAGCAATCCGGTGAAAAACGTTTCAGGGAAATGGAGCTGAAATTCATCCTTGAGGGTCACCCGGGCCACGGTTGCTTGGTTTCTTGCGGAGGGGGACTGCCGATAGCCGAAGGCATGCTAGAAAAGCTCAAGCGGCGCGGCATGGTGATTACTCTCTGGGCATCCCCCGAAACTATTTTCGAAAGAACCAAGGGAAATTCGACCCGACCTCTTCTGCAAGTGGATGACCCGCTTGCGGAAATTACGCGCCTGCTCAAAAGCCGTGAGGCCACCTACTTGGGCGCCGATCAGGTAATTTCAACGGAAATGCACTCCGCAAAATCCGTGAGCGAACTGATCGCCCGGGCCTACGAGTCTCACAAGGAGAAACAGTCCGCCAACGAAAACTAGCCGATCCGCCGAGCTATTGTCCGGATTCCTCCTCGCTTTGCCTGACCCGTTCCAAGAAAGACGTGGGAGGCCGAACGACCTTGCCCTCCCCTGAAACGAAGGCATGAGTCGTCTCCCCGATGGCCAAAAGATCGTCCTCTCGAAACACTTCATACTCCGCCCTTATGCGGACGGAGGAAGAGGAAGCGATCCTCGCCACTACGCGCAGGCGGTCATCGAAACAAGCGGGTTTTCGAAAATCCACTCGACAGCTCAGAACCGGGAGAAAAAAGCCCGCGTCCTCAAGAGATACGTAGGGACAACCGATTGAGTCAAGAAGCTCGATTCTGGCGATTTCAAACCAAGTCAGGTAATTGGCATGGTAGACAATACCCATCTTGTCGGTCTCTCCGTACCGGACTCGAACCTCGACGCTTGCAGAAAGCATGCCGATACATTACACCCTTGTCCCAATCTCGGCAACGAATCTTTACCATGTCCATCAGCAAAAAAGAAAGAACTCTGTCCATTTGGATCGGTCTGGCGATCGGGATCACGCTGTCCTCCCTTCTCTTTCGCTACGCCTTGAACGAAAAGGAAGCGAAAACTCGGCAACGACCGGGAAACTTCGAAGGCAACACGACCGCTCAAGGTAACTCCGAACTGTATGTGAAAAGCGCAATCGAATTGGCCTGGCCCGTTAAACCGCTTGCCTTGCTTCGGCTCGCCGCCAAGGCCTCTCAAAGTTCCTCCGCGTCATCCGTTTTATCGCCCGAAAGGCATCGCTTGATCGGAACCAATGAGCGGACTGGAGAATGGATTCTGCAAATCAAGGACATCTCCCCCTCCGGCATCCGTTCTTCTCTTGCTGAGTTCAAAGGCCTTTCCGGTCTCATCGAGCAGGTCAGGCTCAGCCCTTGGACCCCCGAAAACTAACTTCAAAAAGCCCTTATTCTCGTTGACCGCAGCCCGATTTTGCTTCACTCTGGATAATCGCTAGGATAGTTGCATTCAAGGCCCTATTCGTACCTTAAAACAAGAAAAAAACCACCATTACCGTGAACGTAGAAATCAAGGATGCAGGCGATGCCCGAAAAGTTGCCCTGGTCACATTCGAATCGGACGAAGTGACCAGCCAGGAGAGTCAGGTTTGCAAGCAATTCGGCCGCATGGCCAATATTCCCGGATTCCGCAAGGGCAAAGCCCCGGAGAACGTGATTCGGAAGAAATACTCCAAAGAGCTCAAGGAGGAATTGAACAGGAAAGTTTCGACGACAGCCTACGAAGCCGTCTTGGATCATGAGGACATCCGCGTCTACTCAATTCTCAAAGTGGACGCCGGCGAAGTGGAGGCCAACTCCCCCGCCACGGTGGAAGTTACCGTCGACGTCGAACCTGAATTTGATTTGCCCGCCTACGAGGAATTCGAATACACCATCCGTTCCACCGAGGTTTCGAAAGAAGAGGTTGAAAAGGAACTCGACGGACTGAGAGACCAAAGAGCATCCTTCGAAGAAGTGGATCGCGAAGTGGCGGACGGCGATTACGTCAAATGCTCTTACGAAGGAACACTGGACGGCTCTCCGGTTTCCGAAATTCTTCCCGACAAACCGATGTACGGGAAACAGTCCAACACATGGGAGGAGGCCGGACAGGCCAAGGGAATGGGCGTTGAGGGAATCGCCACGGGAATCGTCGGCATGAAAAAGGACGAAAAGAAGGAAATCGAAATCACTTTCGAGAAAGATTTCGAACTGGCTCCGCTTGCGGCTAAAAAAGTGATTTACGCAGTCGAAATTCACGAAGTCCGCGAGAAAAAGGCTCCCGAAGCCGACGACGAGGACTTTCTCAAAGCATTGAAGGCAGAGAACTTAGAACAGCTCAAAGAGAAGATCGAGGCAGACCTCAAAGTCAGGAAGGAAAGGCAAAACATTGATGCCAAAAGAGGCCAGGCCACCCAAAAAATACTCGAGTTGCCGGATTTCCCCCTTCCCCAACAGGCTGTGGAGGACGAATCCCAGACAATCTTCCAAAGAACCGTCCAACGGGCCGCGCAACAAGGAGCCAAGCAGGAGGAAATGGAATCAAAGCGCGACGAGCTTTGGAAAGAATCCCAAGTTCAAGGTCAAGCCCGCGTCAAGATTTCGCTTGTTCTCGGCCGGATTGCCGAAAAGGAGAAGATGGACGTCACCAACGAGGATTTGGCTCAGGCTGCGACACGGGAAGCCATGATGATGAGGGTCGACCCGCAGACCTACGTCAAGGAGCTCTCTCAGGACCGGGCCCGCATCAACCGGCTCCGCCAAGACATATTACACGACAAGACCCTTGAGCTCGTTGCCTCCAGGGGCAAGGAAAAGGTTGACGACTCAGCGGGTGAGACCTCGGACTGATTTTACTATTCACACCAAGAAATTACTTCAAAAAATGGGCGCATATTTACCACTTCCCTACGTATACGAACGAGAAGGCCGCCAAGAGCGGGCATGGGACATCTACAGTCGGTTGCTGCGTGATCGGATTGTCTTCATCGGAACCCCGATCGACGATTACGTGGCAAATTCCATCATCGCGCAGCTTCTTTTCCTCCAAATGGAGGATCCCAAAAAGGAGATTCACGTCTACATCAATTCTCCCGGAGGAAGCGTTTCGGACGGGATGGCCATTTACGACACCTTGAACTTCTTGCAGTGCGACATCGTGACCTACTGCATTGGGATGGCCGCCAGCATGAGCACGGTGCTCTTGGCTGCGGGCACCCCGGGCAAGCGTTTTGCCCTCCCGAATAGCCGGGTCATGATTCACCAACCGAGTGGCGGAGCGGGCGGACAAACCTCCGATATCTCGATTGCAGCCAAGGAAATTCTCCGGTGGAGACAAACCATCAATGAGATCCTCGCCAAGCACAGTGGAAAAACCATCGAGCAATTGGAAAAAGATTCGGATCGCGACTACTACATGTCGGCTGAAGAAGCGAAGGAGTACGGCTTGGTCGACGAGGTAATGTCGAAAAAGCCCAAGGACTGAACGGGCAAACGGATGGCAAAGGCGACCAAAATCAACTTCTGCTCCTTTTGTGGGAAACCACAAGGGGAAGTGAAAAAGATGATCGCCGGTCCGGCCGGTGTTTTCATTTGTGATTCCTGCGTTCGGGTTTGCAAAACCATCATTGACCGCGAATTGGGTGAAAAGAAGACCGCAAGCAAAGGTGGATCCGACGAAAAACCCGTTTTCAACCTCCAAAAACCGAGCGTCATCAAAGCCTTTCTCGATCAGCATGTCATCGGCCAGGATCACGCCAAAAAAGTTCTTTCGGTCGCCGTTCACAATCATTACAAAAGGCTTGCATCGGAATTGGGAATCGGAGGGAGCGAGAACCACGCCGATCAATTTCTTGCGGATGAACTCAAAGACGTCGAAATCGAGAAAAGCAACGTTTTGCTCATTGGCCCGACCGGTAGTGGAAAAACCTATTTGGCCCGCACCTTGGCCCGCATGCTTGACGTTCCTTTTGCCATTGCCGACGCCACCACGCTCACGGAAGCCGGGTACGTGGGAGACGATGTGGAAAACATCGTTTTACGCCTCCTCCAGTCAGCTGATCAAAACGTCGAGAAGGCGCAATGCGGAATTATCTACGTTGATGAAATCGACAAGATCGGACGCAAGACCGAAAACGTTTCGATCACCCGGGACGTCTCCGGAGAAGGGGTTCAACAAGCACTCTTGAAAATACTCGAGGGAACGATATGCAACGTTCCTCCGCAAGGAGGGCGCAAGCACCCGAATCAGGAGTATATCCAACTCGACACCTCCAACATTCTTTTCATATGCGGAGGAGCCTTCGTCGACCTCGATCAAATCGTGGAGCAACGGACCGGAAACCGAATGCTTGGCTACTCGGCCGAGTCCCCCAAAGAGGCAAGCGAGCTACTTGCGGAAGTCCGCCCCGAAGACTTGGTCAAATATGGCCTCATTCCCGAATTCATCGGACGCCTGCCCGTGGTTTCCCTACTTGAAGAACTCACCCGATCGGAGTTGGTCAGAATCCTCAAAGACACCAAGAACTCACTCCTCAAGCAGTACCGCAAACTATTTCTCATGGAAGGCGCTGACCTCCATTTCACGCGCGAAGCCATTTTGGCGATTGCCGACAAAGCCCTCGAGATGAAAACCGGCGCCCGGGCCCTGCGATCGATTATGGAGAGCATCATGCTCGAGGTCATGTACGACCTTCCCTCCATCGAGGAACCAGTCAAGGTCGTGATCAATGCCGGAGTCGTCAAAGGGAAAAGCAAGGCCAAGATCTCGCCCCTCGACACCGGAAAGAAAAGAGACGCGGCCTGACTCTCCTCAATCGGAAGGAAGCGTGATGGTGCTCGCCCTCTCGTTATTTTCCGGCTTCAAGTCCTCCCTGTCCTGCACGCGCAGGCGCGATTGAATGCGCACACCCTCTCTACCCTTGCCTGCGTTCAGAAGCAACTGCTCGCTCTTGACTTCGCCGGGGTTGAGATTGCTGATGACGAATTTGCGCGAGAACCCCATGTAATCGACCTCCAGTTCGACGTTCTTGAGCCATAAGGTTCCCTGATTCTGAACACTGACGAGAAAAGGGACTTCCGCCTTTCCGAAATCAAGCGGGTCAAAATAATAACCCACGATGGCGGCATCGGCCAAATAAGGATCGAAACGGTTCTCGATTCTCGCTACGTTCAAGGCTCCGTGACCGGTAAATGAATCGAAACCCGGCTTTCCGGACTCGTTTGCATATTCGTAGAGAAGATCCACCGTTTGCTCCCGGGGAGCCCCTGGGTTTTTGGAAAGTTCGGCAGCCAATACGCCGGCGACGAATGCCGAAGCCGTCGAAGTTCCGCTGAAGGCAACGGTTTCATCCTCCGCCCATGCCGTGAAGACACCTACGCCCGGGGCTCCGACGTCTACCCCTTCACCATAATTCGCAAACCCCGAGGCCCGGCCGTTTGCATCAAGAGAAGTCACCCCGACCACTCCATCAAAGCGGGCCGGATAGGTGACCCCCTCCCGCCCCTCGTTTCCGACTGCCGCAACAACCGTGACGTCATTGGACTGGGCATACCGAACGGCTTGCTCCAGAACCGAACTCGAGGACTCACCTCCCAAACTCATATTAATGACTTGGGCTCCACGGTCGACCGCCTCGACGATTCCACGGGCCACAGTAAAGGAATCTCCCTCCCCATTCTCATTGAGGACTCTTACGGAGAGAATGGACGCCGCGGGGGCAATCCCCTTTTGGTTTTCCGAATTGCCAACGATAATGGAAGCCACCGCCGTACCGTGCCCCGGTGAAGCGGGGCTTCCTTCAACAAGTGACAGTTCCGAAACTTGCGCCCCGGACAAAGCGGGATGCGAAGCATCTATCCCGGAATCTATGACCGCCACCTTGATTCCCCTACCCCAGTTATCCCGGTCAACCGGCGCCCCGAGCCAATCGGGCGCTTGCCCTCCGAATGCTTTTTCCCTCTCGAAAATCTCTTCCCTGGGCAACTCGGGTTGCCTGACCCTGTAATTGTAATGGGTGGAAATTTCGTCCTCCCATTCGTCCATGAACCTCGAGGCTCTCGCGAGATCCGTTATTTGAATACGCAAGGTGGCCAGACCAGGAATCTCTCCAAGGATACGAATGCCGTTTCGATTCGCTTCATCACGAAAACGCTCCATCTGCGGACCACTTGCAAAACCGAGGGTCAAATCCTTGAGAACCTTTGAACCGGAGAGGCTTTGAACAAGAAGTTCGTCCCTTAACATTGCAAACGAATCAAGTTGTTCCATAGACGGCCTTTGTTTAGCATGCTTCGGTTCAAGGGACGCATGATTGCCTCCAACCCCTCGGGGTCGCAACGGAACGGTTTCTGCCACATTCAGCGGATCACCATCCGTTTCCGGAGAAAGGAGCCCTTTTCCATACCAAGTCCACACGCCCAATATGACAAAGAGCAAGACGATCAAGGCAGTGAACGAGCCGGCTTTCATTTGATTAAGCGTGTCA
>JAYOII010000140.1:0-930 GCA_038118685.1 Opitutia bacterium | reverse complement strand
CGGAAAGAATTTGCTCGCAACTCGAAAGCGGATCGGGGATTGATTCTCGGACATGATTGATTTTCTCATCGTGGGACATGGGTTGGCCGGCTCCGCATTGGCCCACATGCTTTTGAAGCGCGGCCAACGGGTCGTGGTGCTCGAGGACAAATCCCTCCACTCCGCCAGCAAAGTTGCCGCGGGCTTGGTCAACCCCCTGATCGGCCCCAAGTTGAACATTCCCATGCACATGGGGGATTGCCTGATGCAGAGCATGAATTTCTTTCGTTCAATGGAAGAGGAAGCCGGACAATCCTTGTTCGGGGAATTCCTCCTTCATCGGGTGTTCGCCTCCGAAAAACAAAGGAGGCTATGGTTCGAGAAAACGCAAGACCCCGTTTTCCGTCTTTACGCCCGATCGGTCGAGAAAAGGGAATCTTGCGAAAAACTCGGTCTCAAGGCTCCGTTTGGCGCAGGTATACAGGTGGCCAGAAGGTTAGACTTCCCCCTCTTCCTCAAGCTGTCCGAAGACATTCTCAGGCAAGCGGGAAGCTGGCAGGATGGAATCTTCGAGGAAGCGGATTGGAATGAAACCAAGAAGATCGTTTTTTGCGAAGGCTATCGCGTTATGCACAACCCGTGGTTCGGGCATTTGCCCTTTGCTCCTGCCCAAGGAGAGATCCTTCTTTTGGAAAAGACCCTTTCAATTGCGGCAAGCAATGGGACCTGGGTCCTCCCCGAAAAGAAGGATGGATGCCTGGCCGGCTCGACATGGAAACACCAAGACATCAAGTCCGGCCCGACCGAAAATGGCAGAAAAGAGATTTTGGAAAAGTTGCCGCTTCTTGACAAGCGGACTGCTCGAATCATCGAACACCGCAGCGGGATACGGCCCGGCACACGTGACCGTTCTCCCATCATCGGCAAACACGAGGAGAACGGAAAAATGTT